>JBJEQV010000072.1:0-12206 GCA_051881915.1 Porcipelethomonas sp.
CATCAATTGACGCAGGCGTTTCACTTAAAGTCGGCGACAACATCACAACTGACCATATTATGCCGGCAGGAGCAAAAATTCTTCCTCTGCGTTCAAATATTCCTGCTATTTCGCAGCACTGCTTTACTATCTGCGACGAACAGTTCCCGGCAAGAGCAAAGGAAATGGGCAGAAGCATTATAGTCGGCGGCTCAAACTACGGTCAGGGCTCTTCAAGAGAGCATGCGGCTCTTGCTCCTCTTTACCTTGGCATAAAGGCTGTTCTTGTCAAGTCATTTGCAAGAATCCACAGAGCAAACCTTATCAATGCAGGCATTCTTCCGCTTACATTTGTAAACGAGGCTGATTATGATTCCATTTCACAGGGAGACGAGCTTGTTCTTGATAATGTAAGAGCTGATATTGAAGCAGGAAAGAGCGAGCTTACAGTTAAGAACAAGACAACAGGCAAAGATATCCCTGTTCTCTGCGAGCTCAGCGGACGCACAAAGGATATTATTCTTGCAGGCGGTCTGCTTGACTATACAAGAGAGTCAATGAAATAATGAGCCGAATAATTATTTATCCGGCACGAATACACAGAATAAGAATAGAATCAAAAGGTCAGCTTATTGCTGTTGTGGTTTGTCTGGTATTATATTTTGCTTTGAACCTGCTTTTGCAGAAATTCTGTCCGAATATGAAGCAGAAAATAATTAATATCATTTCTTTAATACCTGCTGCAGCGGCTGCACTTATAATTATATTCGCAATGGGGTAGACCATGGCAATTGATATATCTAACAGACCTGACAGACCGTCAAGAAGGATCACATTAAAATCAAAATCAAAGCCGAAACCGGGAATTTCATCCGATGTGCTGAAGCTGCTTGCAGTCATTGCAATGACCATAGACCATATTGCATGGATATATGTTCCGTTTGCAAGCTTTCCCGGACAGCTTATGCATATAATCGGGCGGATCGCTGCCCCGATTATGTGTTTTATGATCGCTGAGGGGTATGCACATACCCGTGATCCCATAAGGTACGCAAAGCGGCTCGGATTATTTGCGCTGATCTCTCATTTCCCTTACGTTTTCTTTGAATCGGGAAGATTTGCGCTTATCCATCAGACAAGCATTATGCTTCCGCTTTTTCTGGGACTTATTGCGCTTATCATCAGGGATAGTCCGAAATATGAAGCGGCAGTCAAAAATATGATCCTTCTCATAATATGCCTTGTCTCTATGCTTGGAGACTGGGGCTGCATTGCAGTTATATGGATTCAGTTTTTTTACGCTTTCCGCTATAACCGCAGGGAGCAGATGAAGTATTTCTGTATTATTACAGCTGTCATGCTTCTGGTTGACATTATAATAAATGCAACGTACGGCTGCTGGTATAAAGATCTTTTTAAGCTGGGGATCTTCCTTGCAGTACCGTTCCTTATGAAGTGCAGCGGCGTCAGAAAAACGGGAAATGCTGCAAGATGGTTTTATTATATTTACTATCCGGCGCACATGATATTTCTGAGGGCAATTTATCCTTTGGTTCTGAGCCTTTCAGTATATATCGTTCATCATGTATCGTCAAAGTGATCCGAGGAGATCAATCCCGATTTAAGCGGCAACGCATTTATTTGCATGATTGATACAGACAGTGACAGCTATGAGCTTATCATAGCTGCGGCTGACGTATGTGAAAAAATATCGTCCATAGCAAAAGCTAAAGGACACTCAATAGAAGATTTTTAACGGAGGAAAAAACAATGGCAAAAATTCAGATGAAAACACCGCTGGTTGAAATGGACGGCGACGAAATGACCAGAATTCTCTGGAAGTGGATCAAGGAAATTCTTCTTGAACCTTACATCGACCTCAACACAGAGTATTATGACCTTGGTCTTGAATACAGGGAAAAGACAAAGGATAAGGTCACTTTCGACAGCGCTGAGGCAACAAAGAAGTACGGCGTTGCTGTAAAATGCGCTACGATCACACCTAATGCAGCAAGAATGCCTGAATACAATCTTACAGAAATGTGGAAGTCTCCTAACGGAACTATCAGAGCAATTCTTGACGGTACTGTTTTCAGAACACCTATCCTCGTAAAGGGCATCACTCCTTATATCCCTACATGGACAAGTCCTATAACAATTGCCCGTCATGCTTACGGCGATGTTTACAAGAATACGGAAATGCAGGTAAAGGGCGGCGGAAAGGCTGAACTTGTTTTCACAGACAAGGAAGGAAATGAAACAAGACAGACTATCCACGAATTTGAAGGTGACGGTATTATTCAGGGACTTCATAACATTGACAAGAGTATTGAAGGCTTTGCAAAGTCATGCTTTAACTTTGCCCTTGATACAAAGCAGGATGTATGGTTCGCTACAAAGGATACGATCTCAAAGAAGTACGATCACAGATTCAAGGATATTTTCAACGAGATTTTTGAAGCAGAATACAAGGAAAAATTTGAGGCGGCAGGCATCGAATATTTCTATACTCTTATTGACGACGCTGTTGCAAGAGTTATCCGTTCAAACGGCGGATATATCTGGGCATGCAAGAACTATGACGGTGACGTTATGTCCGATATGGTTTCAACTGCGTTCGGCAGCCTTGCTATGATGACATCAGTTCTCGTTTCACCGGACGGCGTTTACGAGTATGAGGCAGCTCACGGAACAGTTCAGAGACACTATTATAAGTATCTCAAAGGCGAGGAAACATCAACAAACTCAGTTGCTACGATCTTTGCATGGAGCGGTGCTCTCAGAAAGAGAGGAGAGCTTGATTCAAACAGTGAGCTTATGGCATTTGCAGATAAGCTTGAAAAGGCTACGATCCAGACGATTGAAGAGGGCGTTATGACAGGTGACCTTTATCTTCTGTCAAACCTTGAAAATAAGAGAAAGGTAGACTCAAAGACATTTCTTGAAGAAATCAATACAAGACTTGCCAAACTTATGAAATAAATCAGAAAGGCCGGATTTCATGTCAAAATCCATGATCTCATCACCTGTTATAAAAAGACTTCCCAGGTATTACCGTTTTCTCGGCGAGCTTGAAAATCAGGGTATCATTCGTATCTCCAGCCGTGAACTGTCGGAAAAAATGGGGCTGACGGCTTCCCAGATAAGGCAGGATCTTAACTGCTTCGGCGGTTTCGGACAGCAGGGATATGGATATAACGTAAAGGAGCTTCATGAAGCGATAGGGAACATAATTGGCATTTCAGATAATACAAAGACTATAATTATCGGAGCCGGAAATTTAGGCAGAGCCATTGCCATGCACATAGATTTCAGAAGAGCCGGATTTGAGCTTACAGGGATTTTTGATGTAAGCCATGAAAAGGCAGGACAGTCTGTTGCTGGAATAACTGTTTCGGAAATGAGCAGTATTGAAAGCTTTTGCAGGAAGAATTCACCCGAATGTGCCGTTTTATGCATTCCCGAAGCTTCAGCAGAGGAAACTGTTAACAAGCTCCTGAGTCTGGGCATAAAAGCCTTCTGGAATTTTAGTCATTACGATATAAACGTTGGGGTCGATGATGGAGTACTGGTTCAGAATGTACATTTGTCCGATAGTCTTATGACTCTTTCCTACGGATTGCATAACTTTAATGGAGAATAACTTAGAACCGGTTTAGTGTGAATGAGGTACAGAGCATAATAAAGCTGCTGTTGATCAGTATTATCAACAGCAGCTTTATTTTATTATCCTTCAGGAAGTTATTATGAAAATACTGAAAGAATACTTTCTTATTTTCAGAATTTATTCCACTGTCTTTTTAGCAATAAAAATTGCATCAAAAACGTCTGTGTTTCCATCTGCATTTATATCAGCAGCTTTGATCTGAACATCGCTAAGCTCCTGTTTGCCAACCGTATACTGTGCAATAGCGATTGCATCAAATACATCTATAATATTATTCATGTCTACATCTCCCGGAATTACTTCCGAAACAGGAAATTCAAATGTAACAGATCTGGTTATAATATTATTTTCATCTTTTAACGGATCACCGGCTGAAAAAACTGCTGGCGCTTCTGTTTCCTCACTGCCTCCGACAGAAATTACAAAGGCATATTTTGATATTATTTCATCTTCTATATATTCAGTATTGCTTACTGTGAATTCATATGAACACATCTGATAATCCTCGGAATTTCTGTATTCCGGAACTCCTACATCCATGCGGTATTTTACATTATCTTTTCCTTCAACTGCAAATACAAAGCTGTCTTTTCCGATCTCTTCGCCGGATGCCGGAATTATACTGTCATAATATTTATAGTTTCCATCCTCGGTAATCTGTGTGACAGTGATACATATGTTTCTGTCGATAGCAGGAGTAAGTATGATCTCTCCGCACATATTTCCGTGAAATTCATATTCCGGTTCCATGTATATTGTTTCAGCCGAAGCATTTAAAACTGAACATGCTGCTGTACCGATACAAACGGCAGCTGTAAACAGATTCTTTAATTTCCTCTTCATTGTCCGCTCCAATCATTTTTTCATATTTAAATATAATTATACCATTTTTTTTGCTGAAAATCAAGAAGTTTTGTATTGCGTCAGTCAGTATCTGCAAGGGTTTCCAATAAAGTATAATAAGCAGCTTATTATATCATTTGGAGGCAGATCGTTCAGTTTTTTTTAAGCTTTTCGGAAGAATTTTAAAATTGTTGCAGAATATTTAAAAAACGCGGCAAAAAGTTACTTAACGGTAAAGAATAAGTTACATTTTAGTATTACAAATAGTATTATGAACTTTCAACAGAGTTTAAAGTGTGGTAAACACGGACTTTTCCACTTTTTCCACCGAGTTTTCAACAGGAAAAGCATGCGTTTTCCACCCTTTCCACAAGGTTTTCAACAAACTATTGAACAGATAACTATTACAGAATGTATATATATTCTGTAACTGGCAATAATTATGTTATAAAATTATCTTCTGGAGGCTGAAATGATAAAGGGTGTTAACAAAAAGGTACTGGAAATCAATAATCCGCAGAGCATATACTTTGAGAAAGCAGTTTTTTTTCTGAAACCAAACATGAAAAACGTTCCGGAAAAGCTGATGCAGAGAGAAGCACATAATTTCATATGCAGTATGAGTCCCAAATCGTCCAAATACACATCTTTTATGAGAGTTTTAATGATATCGGTGCTGTCAGCTTCTGCGGCAGCAGGTGCTTTTTGTTTTATTGTTCAGTATTTCCTGTGATTTCTTGTTTTTGCAATAAAAATATACTGAAAATGCTCTTGTAATTTTTCTGTAATAATGTTATAATTGAAAATATAAACCGAATAAGAGAATTAAGGGTTTGTCTTTCAAAAATACAGGAGGCATTTCAGTGTGATTTTTATGCCGGAGTGCTGTCAGATTGGAATAAAACGATGAACAATAATGATTTTGAAAATATAATATGCGGGAGAAATCCTGTGCTGGAGGCACTCAGATCAGGAGCTGCTGTTGATACAGTATATGTAAACGGGCAGGGAGGTATTCTCGGAAAAATAAGATCAATGGCCAGGGAGTCCGGAGCTGTTATAAAGGAAGTAAACAATCAGAAGCTTGACCAGCTCAGCGGAGGCAGGGCACATCAGGGAGTAGCTGCGGTTGCAGCCTGCGGAGAGTATGTTTCTCTTGAGGATATCCTTGCTGTATCTGAGAAGAAGGGGACAAACCCTTTTATAATTATATGTGATGAGATAGAAGATCCGCATAATCTGGGCGCAATTATAAGAACTGCGGAAGCAGCAGGAGCTGACGGAATAATTATTCCCAAGCGAAGAAGTGCATCCCTGAACGCAACTGTTTTCAAGACCTCGGCAGGAGCAGCAAGCTGGCTTCCTGTTGCCAGGGTTTCAAATCTTGCGGCAGCTGTGGATGAACTGAAAAAGCGGGGTGTCTGGATTTACGGAACAGATGCATCCGGAGATGATTATGACGGTGCAGATCTTAAAGGAAGCATTGCTCTTGTAATAGGTTCGGAAGGATTTGGCATGGGGCGTCTTATAAAGGAAAAATGTGACTTTCTGCTAAAGCTTCCGATGAATGGAAAGATAACCTCTCTTAATGCTTCTGTGGCAGCCGGTATTTTTATGTATGAAGCTGTCAGACAGAGAAACAAAAAATAACTGGAGATTGATACAGATGCCAAAACAGAATTACAGTGTTGATGATATACTTAATGAATATTCCGGCGGCGAGGAAAAAGCAGTTAATGAAAGTTCCGGGAAAGCCGCGTTAAAAAACAAGACAGGTGATACTGCGGCTTATAAAATCCACGATACGGGGGTTATTAATACTTCAGGGAACCGCTCCGCGATTATGGACGCTACGATCACTTATAAAACAGATCAGCTTAAAAATGCATCTGTCATAAAGAAGCCTTCTCCAAGTCATCGCTCGGGGAAATTTGCTGTTTCTGATATTGACAGACCGAATGTTTCATTTATAAGCTCTGTTATGGATGTAAATAAAAATACTCCCGATCTTCCCCCAAGACCTACTGATTCGATAACCGGCTATGACGGGGCAGTCGTTACTCAGAATACTTCTGATGATGAATACATACCTAAGGTCAGAAAGATGAGTGATTCCACCCGTGCCAGGGAACTCAGAAAGCGCCGCAGGAAAAGGAAAAAGGGCGGAATAGATTTTACATACGAAAGGGAAACTCCTGACGGAGTTTATATAAAGCCTGAAAAGAAGAAAAAAAAATTTGTCATTCAGCGCGAAAGTGCGGAAGAACATCATAAGAAACCAAACGGTTCAATAGACTTTTCAAGAGACAGGGAGTCTGCCTCGCTGGATATTCACATTCCGTCTTCTTCAGAAGATCATGGAGGCCGCAGAAAAAAAATAGAGACCTCCCCTAATGAAAGAGGACATATAATAAAGGATTATGACAGCTTTGAGGACGCAAAGGAAATAAAACGCGACATAGCAGACCTCAAGGGAAGCATAAGCTTCAGGATCATGGTACTGCTGATCATGGCACTGCTTAGCACCTATATGTGTATAGGCAGCACAGTTTCACTTCCTGTCCCGTCAATGCTTGATCCTCTGGCTTCGCCCGGTTCCTTTGCTGTTATACAGTTAATTATAGGATTGTTTTCAATAGTGATTTCTGCAGGAACAATAAAAAACGGAATTATCAATTTCTTTAAATTTAATTGTGACTGTGACAGTGCTGCTTCACTGGCAGCAATATCATCCGCTGCTGCGGCTCTTGGTGGCGTGCTTGAGCCTGAACTGATCAAAACGGAAAAAATACATCTGTTTATGCCTGTTGCCGTGATATGTCTTCTTATAAATGCATCGGGCAAATATCTGATCTTAAAGCGCGCAATGCTGAATTTCGACTTTGTATCAAGGGATTTCAACTGTCATGCTGTTGTTTGTGCAGAGGATGATGCAAAGGCTGAAAGCCTTACAAGGGGAACGATCGGTGATTTTCCTATACTTGCAACACTGAGAAAAACTAATTTTATCACCGATTTTTCAAGGTACACCTATTCAACAGATTCCGGTGACAGACTGTGCCGTTTTATCGTACCTGTTCTGTTTGCTGTTTCAGCGTTATCCTCCGTTCTGGTAACTATTATTAAAGCCGGTGTTTTTGACAGGAGCTCTGTATGCTTTGGAATTTCGTTTTTTTCTATGATTATTACAGCGTGCTGCTGTATGGCAATGCCGCTTATTGCCAATATTCCGCTTGCAAAGGCAGCGAAAAAATATGTAAGGAATCATGGTGTGCTGCTCGGCTATCAGAGCGTCGAGGATTTTTATGACACAAATTCAATTCTGCTTGATGTAAACAGACTTTTTCCTGCCGGAACAGTTAATCTCTGTTCTATAAAGCTTTTTTCCGATACGAAAATAGACGAGGCTCTTATTGAGGCGGCAAGTCTTACAAACCATGCAAACAGTGTACTTAAAGAACTTTTCAATGATATTATATCCGGAAAGCAGAAAATCCTTTATAATGTTGAAAATTACGTGTATGAGGAATCAATGGGAATCTGTGGCTGGATAAACAACAGACGTATACTTCTTGGAAACCGTGAGCTTATGCAGAGTCATAACATCGAGGGGATCCCGACTAAAACCAAAGAGAATGAGTTTACCGAGGGCGGGCGCGATGCACTTTATCTTTCAGTTTCAGGAAATCTTTCTGCAATGTTCATAATTGAAATTAATGCAAGTCCTGCAATCAAAAAATGTATGGCAAGGATGGAAAAACATGATATCGCTGTCATACTTAAGAGTGTTGATCCATTTATTACAATCAGCCGTCTTTCAACATTGTTTGATTATCCGGATGAGCTTCTGAAAATTGTTCCGCTCAGAATGATGAAAGATTTTGACAACGAAACCAGAAGTGCAAAGAAGCTCAGTGCCTCCATGGCTTGTACAGGTAAGTTCACATCATTTGTTCAGCTTCTTCTCGGTACAAAATCAATAAGGAAAACTGTATCCATCGGCGGGGTACTTCAGACGGCATCAGCCCTTCTCGGACTTGGCATAGTAGGCATTCACTGTATCTTAAAGGCGTTTGATGAGATTGATGTACCACTGATCCTTGGCTATAATCTGATTTGTACAGCTGTGACCTATCTTTTTATTAAACTGAGAAAAGTATAAAAAATGGCAGAAGATCTTTTCTTCTGCTTTTTTTCTGATGATGTAAAAAACTGTTTTTGAAAAAATAAATTTTTGTATTGACAATATCCGACTAAAGGAGTATAATATAAACAGAAAATTTATCGCCTTATCAAGAGTGGTGGAGGAACAGGTCCTGTGAAGCCCGGCAACCTAATTGTTTTTTGCAAGAAAGGTGCTAATTCCTGCGGTTTATCCGAGAGATGAGGATTTTTTATAAAATCACAGCATTCGGATATCATTCCGGATGCTTTTTCTTTTAAACGGGTGAGATTTTCTGAAATTTTATACAAAGGAGAAAATTAAATGGCAAAGAAGTTTTTTACATCAGAATCAGTAACTGAAGGACATCCTGATAAAATCTGTGACCAGATTTCAGATGCCGTTCTGGATGCGCTTCTTGAACAGGACCCGGATTCAAGAGTAGCATGCGAAACCGTCTGCACGACCGGTATGGTCATGTGCATGGGTGAGATCAGCACAAAAGCATATGCTGATATATCGAAAATCGCAAGAGATGTTATAGTTGACATTGGGTATGACAGAGCGAAATTCGGATTTGACGGTCATACATGCGCTGTTATTACTACAATCGATGAGCAGTCCGGAGATATTGCTATGGGGGTCAATGAGGCTCTTGAAACAAGAGAAAGCGACGACAATTCAACAGGTGCCGGTGATCAGGGACTCATGTTTGGTTATGCCTGCAATGAAACTCCGGAACTTATGCCTTTGCCTATCTCAATGGCTCATAAGCTTGCACTGAGACTTACAGCTGTAAGAAAAGACGGTACGCTGAGATATCTGCGTCCTGACGGTAAAACTCAGGTTACTGTGGAATATGATGACGGAAAGCCTGTCAGAATCGAGACGATAGTTGTATCATCTCAGCATGCACCTGAGATACAGCTGGATCAGATAAAAAAAGATATTATGGAATACGTTATAAAACCTGTGGTTCCGGCTGAGCTTCTTGATGAAAATACAAAGTATTTTATCAATCCGACAGGAAGGTTTGTTATCGGCGGTCCTCAGGGGGACAGCGGTCTTACAGGACGTAAGATCATCGTTGATACATACGGCGGCTATTCGCGTCACGGAGGCGGTGCTTTCTCGGGTAAGGATCCGACAAAGGTAGACAGATCTGCAGCATATGCTGCAAGATATATCGCTAAAAATATTGTTGCAGCAGGACTTGCTGACAAGTGCGAAGTTCAGCTTGCGTATGCGATCGGTGTTGCAAAGCCTGTATCAATTCTTGTTGATACATTCGGCACCGGAAAGGTAGATGAAGATAAGCTTTCGGCAGCTGTGGACAAGGTGTTTGACCTGAGACCCGATGCAATAATCAGAATGCTTGATCTGAAGAAACCGCAGTACAGACAGCTTGCGGCTTATGGACACATGGGACGTGAAGACCTGGGTGTTGCATGGGAAAAAACAGATAAAGCAGAAGCTATCAGGGCTGAGCTTGAAAAATTATAAAATAAAGGGACGCTTTAGGCGTCCCTCTTTTTATCCGTAATTGTGCATCAGGCGGTTTTGTGCAAAACTTATTTAAAATACATATACAGATTACATTTTATCATTCCATTGTAAAGCTTACGCTTTTTGTCTGCTTTTTTACCGAAAAACTCCTCAAAATTTTCATGAGGCGAAATTATATAGCACGGATTTTCACGGGACGGTGCAAATGTTTGTCCCATGATCTTATAAAGCTGTTCTGCCTCTCTGACTTCCAGCATTCTTTCTCCATACGGAGGATTGCAGATAGTAACAGCTCCATCGATCGGACTGAAATCAGCCACATCTCTGCAGTTTATGCTTATTCTGGAGCTGACCCCTGCTTTAGCAGCGTTTTCTGATGATAATGTAACGGATTCTTCATCAATGTCAAATCCAAATGCCCTGAATTCAGCGCTTTTGTCAACCAGTGAAATAGCTCTTTTTCGTTCTTCCTGCCATATTTTTGAACTTATACAGTCCCATTTCTCTGCGGCAAATCTGCGGTTTATACATGGGGGAATGTTCAGAGCTTTCAGTGCGGATTCAATAAGGAATGTTCCGCTTCCGCAGAAAGGATCACAAACGGTGGTATTGCTCCTGACCCTTGCAAGATCAATAATCCCGGCGGCAAGCGTTTCCTTGATGGGGGCTGAATTCGAGTTTTTTCTATAACCTCTCTTGTGAAGTCCCATGCCGCTTGTATCCAGATAAACTGTTACATTATCCTTTAAAATACTGAATTGTATCTGATGTACAGCGCCGGTTTCCTCAAACCAGCCTGTGTGATATTTTTCTTTCAGCCGTTCAACAGCGGCTTTTTTTATTATTGACTGACAGTCGGGGATACTGTGAAGCTTTGAATTGAGAGAATGCCCCTTGACGGGGAATGCGTCCTTTTTACCTATGAATTCTTCCAGAGGGATTTTTTTTACACCCTGAAAAAGATCCTCAAAGGTAAATGCCCTGAACTGTGAAAGTTCGATCAGAACGCGCTCTGCAGTAGAAAGGCAGATATTTGCTCTTGCGACCATTTCAGGACCGCCTTCAAAAGTTACGCGTCCGTCTGTAACTGTAATGTTTTCACCGCCGAGTCTGGAAATTTCAAATTTCAGTACGCTTTCAATTCCGAAATGACATGGACAAGTTATTTTCAGTCTGTTGTTCACGATATCTCCTATTCTGCCGGGGCATCTTCAGCCGGGCTGTCCTCCGGTTTGGGTTCTTCTGCGGCTGATTCTTCATCTGCCGGTGCTTCCTCAGCCGGTTCTTCCTGTTCTTCTTCCTCGGTTTCTTCTTCTTCCTCTTTTTTGTCTTTTTTAGGTGCTGTATAGTGATTTGTACATTCGGGAGCATTTGATGATTTCCAGTATCCTGTTATGCCCTTTGAACAATAGGAACCTGCAATAAGTCCTGAACTTGTGCACATCGGCGCAGAAATAACATCGTCACATTCCGGATAGTGATTATCAGATTCGATGCTGTTTGCATATTCACCGATTATGTTATACCATACCTTTGCAGATGAAAGACCTGTATTAAGCTGTTCCTTTTGATCATATCCGATCCATACCCCGCTTGCAAAGTCTTCGGTAAGTCCTACAAAGCAAAGGTCATTCCAGTCCTGAGAAGTACCTGTTTTTCCTGCAACAGTTTTATTGGAAAGCTGAGCCGCAGTACCGGTACCGTTTTTGATAACCTCCTGAAGAAGGTGATTCATTACGCAGGCTGTTTCGGGATCAACTGCCTCGTGGGGGTTTCCGTCATTGTCATATACAACGGTGCCGTCTCCCTTTTCGACTCTGCTTATGATATGTGCATTGTAATATGTTCCGCCGTTGCCGTATGGAATATAAGCGTTTACAAGATTTGTGATTGAAACTCCGTATGTGAGCGCGCCTACTGAAAGAGGAGCATAACCGATATCAGTTGCTCCGCTCTCGGTAATATCCACAAGATCAAGGCCAAGATTCTGAGTGCTGAAATTGAATACGGCCTGAGGTGTAAGTTCCTGGCAAAGCTGTGCGGGAACAG
>JBJEQV010000073.1:0-12121 GCA_051881915.1 Porcipelethomonas sp.
TGATTTTGTCTTTAAACTGGCTTCCCAGAAAGTAACCTATAAGAGGCATAAGCGCCTGAAATCCGCCAAACCAGATCCCGACTACTGCGGAATCGGAAAAACGGTATTTTTTCATTGCCAGACCTTTACATACAGAAACGGCAAAGGCGTCCATTGCCAGTCCGACCGAAAGAATAAAAAGTGAAATAAAACTCATATTCATCTCCGTTCTGCTGTCATTACAGCTTGAATTAATAAAAAAACTCATGGATAATAACTTTAAACGTCATTATCCATGAGTCTCGTTTTTTAAAGCAATACCAGATTATAAAATCATTATGTTGATATTGCTGCGTTTTCACACTAACTACTCCCTCAAAGATTTTATTATTATATCATGTAAAATAAAAAAAGTCAAGCAGTTTTTTGTATTTTGAAAAATCTTAATCAATTTTTATAAATTTTTTTTGAATTGACTTTACATATCATGGATTTTAGTGTAAAATGATATAAGAATAATTTGAGAGGTGTAAGTATGGAACCTAAATATAAAAGAATACTTTTGAAGCTGAGCGGCGAGGCGCTTGCAGGCGAAAAAAAGTTCGGACTTGATTACAGTATAATTACTGACATCTGCGAAAGTATAAAGAAGTGTGCAGAAGCAGGTGTTGAAATCGGTATCGTTGTGGGAGGCGGCAATTTCTGGAGAGGACGTTCAAGCGGCGGAATGGACAGGACAAGAGCTGATCATATGGGAATGCTTGCAACAACGATAAATGCTCTTGCAATTGCAGATGTCCTTGAGTCAATGGATATTGATGTAAGAGTCCAGACAGCTATCACTATGCAGCAGGTAGCAGAGCCTTACATACGTCTCAAGGCTATGTCTCATCTTAAAAAGGGCAGAATCGTTATTTTCGGCTGTGGAACAGGTAATCCGTTTTTCTCAACGGATACAGCTGCCGCTCTTCGTGCTGTTGAAATTGAAGCTGACATTTTCTTCAAGGCAACAATGGTTGACGGAGTATATGACAAAGACCCGAACAGATTTGATGATGCCAAGAAATATGATGAGCTTACTTTCAGTGAAGTCCTCAGCAAGGAGCTTGCCGTAATGGACAGCACAGCGGCAACAATGTGTCGTGATAATGATATGGGGCTGCTCGTATTTGATCTTAGCAGACCTGACAATATTTACGATGCGGTAATGGGTAAAAATATCGGTACAGTTATTAAGGAGAAATAAAATGAACGAACAGATTAAAAATGCAGAAGCTAAAATGAATAAATCAGTCGACAGACTCAAGGGAGAATTTGCCGCTATCAGGGCAGGAAGGGCCAATCCCGCTGTTCTTGATAAGGCTATGGTTGATTATTATGGAACACCTACTCCGATCAATCAGATGGCGGCAGTATCTGTTGCTGAATCAAGAATTCTCGTTATCCAGCCCTGGGATGTTTCAACGCTCAAAGCAATTGAAAAAGCAATCATAACTTCTGATATCGGCATTACACCGACCAATGACGGAAAGGTGATACGACTGGTGTTCCCTCAGCCGACGGAGGACAGACGTAAGGAACTCTGCAAAGAGGTAAAAAAATATGGTGAGGAAACAAAGGTTGCTATCAGAAGTATCCGTCGTGATACGCTTGAAAAGTTCAAAGCTATGAAGAAAGACGGCGAGATCACAGAGGATGATCTGAAGAACTTTGAAAAAGAGATCCAGAATATGACAGATAAAAACTGCAAAAATATTGATTCACTTGTAGCCGAAAAGGAAAATGAGGTAATGAGTCTTTAATATAAGGAGCAATTAATGGCATTATTTAAAAAGAAAAATTCAGACGGTACTCTGCCGGAAATTCTTCCGGATCATATAGCTTTTATTATGGACGGAAACGGACGATGGGCAAAAAAACGCGGTATGCCCAGAAAGTTCGGTCATAGGGAAGGCGCTAAGAATTTCAAGCGAATAACTCAGTACTGTAAGGATATAGGTATAAAAAATGTAAGCTTTTATGCTTTTTCAACAGAAAACTGGAAGCGTCCGGAAGATGAGGTTAATGCCATTATAGAACTTTTCCGTGAGTATATTGTTGATGTCCGCAATTATATCGGCGAAGAGGTGCGTGTTCTGTTTCTGGGAGACAAAAGTATTTTTGACGACGATCTTCAGAAGAAAATGAATGATCTTGAGGAAGATACTAAGGATTACAAGAAAATGACCATGCTCCTGGCTATAAATTACGGAGGACGCGACGAGATCGTTCATGCAGCAAGGCTTCTTTCTGAAAAGGTAAAGAATGGCGAGATCGGATCAGAAAATATTACCGAGGAAATGTTCGTAAAGTATCTTTATACTGCCGATGTTCCGGATGTGGATTTAATGATTCGTCCAAGCGGAGAACTCAGACTTTCAAATTTTCTGATATGGCAGTCGGCATATGCGGAATTTTATTTTACAGATGTTCTGTGGCCTGATTTTTCACCGTCCGAACTTGACAAGGCGCTTGCAGATTTTGCCGGACGTTCAAGAAGATTCGGAGGTGTTTAAATGGGGATCAGAATATTATCTGCTGCCGTAGGTTCTGCAATTGCAGTTTTGGTTCTTCTGTTTCACAATACATTTGTTCTCAATGCTGCAATTGGTCTGATTTCAGTTATTATGCTTTATGAACTGCTTAAAGCAGCTAAATGCATAAAGTTCCGTCTTACTTGTATCCCCGCGTTTCTTTTTACAGCAGCAAGCCCGTTTATGATAACAGGTAAGCCTGCGCAATACAGATTTCCTGTGATTTTTGCGGTAATACTTTTTATATTCTCAACGTATATTATACAGCATAAGTCGCTGAAATATTTTCGTATTATGTTTATTATAGCTGCAATGTTTCTGATAAGTTCCTCAATGGGCTGTCTTGTCGCTCTTAATAATGCAGATAGTGTGCATGGTCTTATGTACCTTATTATGGGACTTTGCGGTGCATGGCTCGCTGATTCGGGCGCATATTTTGCCGGAACGTTTCTGGGGAAGCACAAGCTATGTCCGGAGGTAAGTCCCAAGAAAACAATTGAGGGATTTATTGGCGGGATAGTTGTAACAGGACTTCTTTTTATGCTTATAAACTATGCATATTCAAAGATCCTGACGTCTGTATCTGACTATACTGTTACCGTCAATTATCCGGAGGTCTGCATTCTTGGAATGGTTCTTGCAGTTGTAGGTACGATCGGAGATCTTTCAGCGTCTGTGATGAAAAGACAATGCGGTATCAAAGATTATGGCAATATTATGCCGGGACACGGCGGACTTATGGACAGATTTGACAGTGTTATTTTTGTAGCACCCTGTCTGTATGCATTTATACAGATATTTAGTATATACGGATAATTACAGGGGGCTTTTCAGCCCCTTTTTTCAAAATAATCTGAAAGCGAGGCATTATGCTGGAAGATCAGCATATAATAACATGAATAAAGTAAAAAATATTTCAATTCTTGGTTCAACAGGTTCAATAGGGACACAGGCTCTTGAAGTTGCAAAGATGCACGGAATAAAGGTCAGAGCTCTTGCGGCAAACAGAAATGCCGAAATGCTTGCAAAGCAATGTATTGAATTCGGAGCAGAAACTGCATGTATTTTTGACTCATCCCACTATAATGAGCTGAAATCATTGCTTTCGGGGAAAGAAATTAAAATTATTACCGGAATGGAAGGCTTGTGTGAAATTGCATCTGACAGCGAAAATGATATTCTTCTTAATTCTGTTGTCGGAATGGTAGGGTTGCTTCCAACGCTGACTGCCATAGAAAACGGAACTGATATTGCACTGGCAAATAAGGAAACTCTTGTTGCAGGAGGAAATCTTGTCATGAAGCTCGCTGCTGAAAAAGGGGTAAATATTTATCCTGTGGACAGTGAGCACTCCGCAATTTTTCAGTGTCTTCAGGGGAATAAGCGTTCTCAGCTGAAAAAAATCATTCTGACTGCTTCAGGCGGTCCTTTTTTCGGAAAAACACAGTCTGAACTTGAAAATGTGACTGTAAAAGAAGCTCTTGCTCATCCGAACTGGAGTATGGGAAATAAAATTACAATTGATTCCTCGACTCTTATGAATAAGGGACTGGAATTTATAGAAGCAAAGTGGCTCTTTGATCTTTCCCCTGATCAGATTGAAATAGTTGTTCACCGTCAGAGCGTAGTTCATTCGGCTGTTGAATACAATGATAATTCCGTTATTGCTCAGATGGGTGTTCCGGATATGAAAATTCCGATACAGTATGCAGTTTTGTATCCTGACCGCATGGAATGCAGCTGTAAACCTCTTAGTCTTACGGATTATGGTACTCTTACATTTGAAAAGCCTGATTATGAAACTTTCAGATGTCTGTCATCGTGTATAGAAGCTATAAAGCGCGGCGGAGCATATCCGTGCATAGTAAACGGCGCTAATGAGGAAGCTGTGGCGCATTTCCTCAGCGGAAAAATAAAGTTTCTTGATATAGGAAAGCTTGTAGGTCAGGCTTTGGATAATTTTACTTACAGCCAAATAACATCGTATGAGGATGTCATGAACTGGGACAGAGCGGCAAGGGATTTTGTTAATAGCAGGATTTGACAGACAGGTTACATATATAACTGTCGGAATGGAGATTTTATATGCATAGTATTTTAAAGATTTTGCTGGCTGTTGTTATATTCGGGATTCTCATTTTTATTCATGAATCAGGTCATTTTATCGCCGCAAAACTTTGCGGAATCAGAGTTAATAAATTCGCAATAGGTATGGGACCCAGACTGATAAAAAAGACACGGGGGGAAACAGAGTATTCATTGAGACTGATACCGGTCGGCGGTTTCTGCGCCATGGAGGGCGAAGACAGCGAAAGTGACAACGACCGTGCATTCAATAAAAAACCTGTATGGCAGAGAATTATTGTAGTTGCTGCCGGAGCTTTTATGAATATTGTTCTTGGATTTATTTTGGTTATTATCACCACATGTATGCTGACTAAGATCCCCGAAATGAAGATCGCTGATTTTCATACAGAAAATGAAAACAGTGAAAAAATTGTAGCATCAAGCTATGAAACAGGCCTTCGTGAAAATGATGAGATTATTGAGATCGACGGAATGCATATTCTGACCGATTCCGACTTTGTGTATAAGCTAAGTTCCTCAGATAAAGAAACATTTGATGTTGTTGTAAAGAGAAACGGTCAGAAAATCGCGATTGAAAACGTTAAGTTTTACAATAAGGAAACGCAGAGTATAATTGATTTTGATATTTACGGCAGGGAAAAAAATCCTGTGAGCGTTCTTTCGTATTCCTTCAGAGAAACTGCTTCAACGGCACGGCTTATCTGGATCTCAGTAGTTGATCTTATAAGCGGAAAATATGGATTCCGTGAACTGTCGGGACCTGTCGGCCTTGTAAATGCAATAGGTGATGCGGCGGATGCAGGAGAAAATCTGAAAGAAAACGTCTTTTCTGTATTAAGTCTTACGATCTTTATAACCATAAATTTAGGTATCTTTAACCT
Organism: Porcipelethomonas sp.; assembly: GCA_051881915.1. Taxonomy (GTDB): domain Bacteria; phylum Bacillota; class Clostridia; order Oscillospirales; family Ruminococcaceae; genus Porcipelethomonas. Next base: position 5,522 of record JBJEQV010000073.1, read on the forward strand.
TCTTCCTATACCGGGACTTGACGGCGGAAGGCTTATTTTCCTTTTTATAGAAGCTGTAAGAAGAAAACCGGTAAAACCTGAGCATGAAGGCGCTGTTCATCTTATTGGAATGGCTTTGCTTATGCTGTTGATTATCGCTGTTACGTTTGGTGACATATTCAGAATTATAGGATGATTTCAGAGGTGTGCTGTTATGAGAAATGTTAAACCTGTAAAGGTCGGAAAATGTATTTTAAACGGAGAAAAGATATATGTTCAGTCTATGCTGAACAAGCGCTCAGATGATATTGAAGGAAGTGTTGAACAGGCTGTTGCTCTTGAAAAGGCAGGCTGTGATATAGTAAGAGCCGCTATACCTGATATGGAAGCTGTAAAGCTTATCCCGGCAATAAAGGAAAAGATAAATATCCCTCTGGTCGCTGATATACATTTTGACTATCGTTTGGCGCTTGCGGCAGCTGATGCCGGAATTGACAAGATAAGGATCAATCCCGGAAACATCGGCGATATGGACAGGGTAAAACAGGTAGCAGTTACCTGTGCCAATAAGAATATACCGATAAGGATCGGTGTCAATTCAGGTTCCCTTGAAAAGGAAATTCTTTCAAGATACGGGGCGCCTGTTCCGGAAGCTCTTGTTGAAAGTGCACTTGGACACGTGAAGCTTCTTGAACGCTTTGACTTTGATGATATTGTAATTTCAATCAAGTCGTCAAATGTTAAGAATATGATCGAGAGCTATCGTCTTGCCGCTTTAAAATGCAGCTATCCTCTGCATCTGGGCGTTACAGAAGCAGGAACCGAAAGAATGGGTATTATCAAATCGGCGGCAGGGATAGGTTCGCTTTTATGTGATGGAATCGGTGAAACCATAAGAGTTTCCCTCACAGGTGACCCTGTAAAAGAAATCGCTGCTGCAAAGGATATTCTGAAAGCAATAGGAAAGGGAAACGGAGTTGAAATTGTTTCCTGTCCTACCTGCGGACGAACGAGAATTGACCTTGTCAGGGCAGCAGAGCAGATTGAAGAAGCTGTAAAAAATATTGATAAAAATATTAAAGTGGCAGTTATGGGATGTGTTGTAAACGGTCCCGGAGAAGCAAAGGAAGCCGATATAGGCATTGCAGGCGGCGATAAATGTGCAGTCCTGTTCAAAAAGGGAGAGATCATAAGAAAAATCAGAGAAGAAGATATCCTTCCTGAGCTTATGAAAGAAATTGAAAAATTATAGGAGATATTATGAACGAAGTTAACCTTGGAGATTTTCTTGCCGAATATACAACTGATATTCCGGAAACAGTTAAAAGCGGACAGATCTATAAGCTTACATATTCCGCATCCCATACCGAAATATCATTTTATGTAAAGTTCAGAAAGCTTATTCCGTTCAGTGATGCTTTAAGCTTTGAGAAAAGGCTTGAGAGGATCTTCGGTCTTGATAAAATTAATCTCCATTGTACATATTCGCCTGAAATGTTCAGTATGTCATATTACGGCGATCTTATAATGAAACTCAAGCGCAGGCTTTCGGTTGTAAATGGTTTTCTCGATAATGCTGATGTCAGCTATGCAGACGGGCTTATAACTATCGGACTAAAAAACGGGGGATATGACCTTCTTGTAAAGGCAAATTTCTGCGGAGAGCTTTCAAAGATCATATATGAAGAATTCGGAGTTAATATAAAAGCAGAACTTACGGGTGAACATAATGTTGATCCGCTTGCACATGAAAAGATGATAGGTGAAGCCGAAATCTTGCACTCTGATCAAAGAAAACAGCCTGAACCGTCTGTAGCAGCTGCATCACCTGTGCCGAATAAAGAAAAGCAGCAGGAAGCACCGCCTTTTGATATGCTTCCGGATCAGGATGCCGATGCGGCAGACAGAATTGATGACAGCGGAAATATTCTTTCGGGACTTGATATGTCCCGCATGGCAATTGATATTATTCCTGATACTGCTGAACAGATAATCGGCAGAAAGATAAACGGGAAATCAGAACCGATCTCCTCAGCTGTACAGGCTCTTGACAGATATGTTGTTGTAACTGCGGATATTTTTGATATTGCTGAGTCGAAGACTACAAGAAACGGCAAGGTCATATATACATACTTTATAACTGACTATACCGGATCAATCATAATGAAATTTTTTTTCGATCCCGAAAAAGGTGAATTTCCTGAAGGAAAACTAAAAAAAGGTACGACAATAATTGCTTCGGGAAAAATAGAATATGACGATTTTTCAAAGGATATAACAATAAAGCCTAATTCTGTTGTCGTTGTTAAAAAGAAGCTGCGTGTGGACAAAGAGGAAAAAAAGCGTGTTGAGCTTCATATGCATACAGCTATGTCGGCTATGGATGCTGTGACTGATGTTTCAACTCTTATAAAAAGAGCGCATTCATGGGGGCATAAGGCAATTGCCATTACAGATCACGGCGTAGCACAGGCGTTTCCCGATGCAATGAATGCTGTTGCCGGGCTTGATGATTTCAAGGTGATTTACGGCTGTGAAGCATATGTTGTAAACGATATTAATCCGATCAATATTATAAGCCGCAATGATAACAGAAGCGTCAACGATGAAATTATAATATATGATGTTGAAACAACAGGACTCAACGTCGAAAAGGAAAGGCTTACTGAAATCGGTGCTGTCAAGATAAAGAATATGAGAGTGATCGACAGCTTTAATATAATGGTCAATCCGGAAAAGAAAATTCCTCAGAACATAGTCGAGCTTACAGGTATTACAGACTCTATGGTAGCAAATGCTCCTAAAGAACGTGAAGCTGTTGATCAGTTTATGCAGTTTTGCGGAGACAAGCCTGTTCTCGTGGCTCATAATGCCCGTTTTGACAATTCGTTTATCAATGCTGTGTGTGATCGCCATAACATTGAGTTTGACTTTACAAGTATAGACAGCTTAGTAATGTGCCGTGCAATGATCCCGGAGCTTGGAAAGCATAAGCTTGATACAGTTGCAAAGCACTTAAAGCTTGGAAAGTTTGAGCATCACAGAGCCTGTGATGATGCAATGATGCTGGCTAAAATTTTTATAGAACTCATGAACAGGCTTATTAAAGAAAACGGTGTTGAAACCCTTGATGAACTGAATACCAAAGTCCGCAAAATAGATGTTAAGAAACTTAAATCATATCATCAGATCATTCTTGTAAGAAACAGTGTCGGACTTAAAAACCTCTATAAGCTTATTTCATTCAGTCAGCTTGATTACTTCTATAAAAAACCGCTTATGCCAAAATCCGAGCTTTTAAAGTATCGTGAAGGACTGATCTTCGGAAGCGCCTGTGAGGCAGGTGAGTTGTTCCGGGCAATTATCGACAAGGAGCCGGAAGAAAAGATTGAGGAACTGGCAAAATTCTATGATTACCTTGAGATCCAGCCTGTAATGAACAATGAATTTTTACTGAGAAACGGTACTGCGGAATCCGTCAGAGATCTCGAAAACTATAACAGAAAAATTGTAGAGCTGGGCGAAAAGCTGAATATTCCGGTCTGTGCAACCTGTGATGTTCATTTTATGGATAAGGAAGACAGTATATTCAGAAAAATCCTCATGACCGGAAACGGATTCAAGGACGCTGAAAATCAGCCGCCGCTTTATCTCAGAACAACTGACGAGATGCTGAAAGAATTCGAATATCTTGGCAAAGAAAAAGCATATGAAGTTGTTGTAGAAAATACGAATCTTATTGCTGACTGGGTGGAACAGGTCAGACCTATCCCCAAGGGAACATTTACACCTGATCTTCCCGGTGCGCAGGAGGATCTCGTAAGAATTACAAATGAAAGGGCAAAAAGTATTTACGGTGATCCGCTTCCGGAGCTTGTTTCAAAGCGTTTAAACAGAGAGCTGGAATCAATCATCAAGCATGGTTTTTCTGTTCTTTATATTATTGCACAGAAACTTGTATGGAACTCTGAAGAAAACGGCTATCTTGTAGGTTCCAGAGGGTCTGTCGGTTCGTCCTTCGTTGCGTCTATGGCAGGTATATCAGAGGTCAATCCGCTTGCGCCTCACTATGTGTGTCCAAAGTGCAAGCACAGTGAATTTATTACAGACGGAAGTATAGGATCCGGTTTTGATCTTCCGCAGAAAAACTGTCCTGAATGCGGGACTGATATGAAGCGTGACGGTCATGATATTCCCTTTGAAACATTCCTTGGATTTGACGGGGACAAGGCTCCTGATATTGACCTTAATTTTTCCGGAGAGTATCAGGGCAGTGCTCACAGATATACAGAAGAACTGTTCGGCCCAAAAAATGTGTTTAAAGCGGGAACGATAAGTGGTGTGCAGTCCAAGACCGCCTTTGGCTACGCTAAACATTATCTTGAGGAAACAGGAAAAACGGCTAATCCTGCTGAAGAAAACCGCCTTTCTATCGGCTGTACAGGCGTTAAGAGAACAACAGGACAGCATCCAGGTGGAATGGTTGTTGTTCCGTCTGATTACGAGGTTTATGATTTTACACCTATTCAGCATCCGGCTGAATCCGAGGATTCAGATATAGTTACGACTCACTTCGATTTCCATTCGCTTCATGATACGATTCTGAAGCTTGATGAACTGGGACACGTTGTTCCGACACTTTATAAACATCTTGAAGATATGACCGGTATTGCAATAAAGGATGTTCCCACATCTGATCCCGATGTTATACGTATGTGTACTTCTGCGGATGTTCTTGGGGTAACACCTGAGGAAATATACTGTCAGACGGGAAGTCTCGGGATCCCGGAAATGGGAACAGGCTTTACTATCCAGATGCTTATTGATGCAAAGCCCACAAAATTCAGCGATTTTCTTCAGATATCGGGACTGTCTCATGGTACGGATGTATGGCTTGGCAATGCCAAGGATCTGATTGATCAGGAAATATGCACCATTTCAGACGTTATCGGAACGAGAGACAGTATAATGACTTATCTGCTTTATAAAGGCGTTGAACCCAAAATGGCGTTCAGCATTATGGAGTTTACCCGAAAGGGAAAGGCACCGAAATTTTTTACACCTGAAATCATTGATATGCTGAAAGAACATGATGTTCCACAGTGGTATATTGACAGCTGTCTGAAGATCAAGTATATGTTCCCAAAGGCTCATGCAGCAGCATATGTTATTGCGGCGATAAAGCTCGGATGGTTCAAGCTTTATAAACCTCTTGAATTCTATGCTACATATTTTACAACAAGAGGTTCGGATTTCGATGTTGAAACAGTCTGCCGGGGAATTGGAGCGGTCAGGAGCAAGATAGAGGAGCTGAAAAATAAGGGTAATGATAAGAGCGTAAAGGAAAAGGATACTTATGATCTTATGCTTATAATAAATGAAATGATGTCAAGAGGATACGATTTTCTGCCCGTAGACATATATAAATCACATGCAACCAATTATGTTATTGAAGACGGAAAGATCCGTATACCATTCGGTGCTCTTCCCGGGGTCGGAGAAAATGCTGCGGTTAAACTTTATGAGGCGGCACAGAAAAAGGACTATATTTCAGTTGAAGAGCTTCAGACGAAAAGCGGTGCGTCAAAAACAACAATTGAAATGCTTGAAGCAATGGGTGCATTGGGCAATCTGCCTAAAACGAGTCAGATGACTTTATTTTAACTTGACTTCTTTCAGATAACATGTTATCATGTTAGCATACTAAAGCGAATAAGGGAGATTATAATGAAAGTAAATGATTTGATAACCCCGGAGGGAACGAAAGACCTTCTTTTTAATGAATGTATAACAAGACAGAATATTGAAAATAAAATTCATAAAATTTTTAAGGCGGGAGGGTACAGTGAGCTTATAACACCTGTTACGGAATTTTATGATGTTTTTAATCATAATTCAAGCTATTTCCCTCAGGAGAAGCTGTTCAAGCTGACTGACTGTAAGGGAAGGATTCTTGTGCTGCGTCCTGATAATACTGTTCCGATAGCAAGAATAGTAGCAACAAGACTGAAGGATGCCGTGCTGCCGATGAGGCTTTACTATAACCAGTGCGTGTTCAATATGGCACCGTCTCTAAAGGGAAAATCAGCTCAGATCGTACAGACCGGTATTGAGCTTATAGGATCATCGTCCAAGATGGCTGATCTTGAGGTTATTTCAACTGCAATAGATGTTCTTTCAGCATGCGGAAACGGTGATTTTTCACTGGAAATCGGGGATATACGTTTTTTCCGTGAGCTTGTGGAAAAACTTGATGTAAGTGCAGAGGATAAAGAGACAATAAGGGATTATATCGAAGCTAAGAACTATCCTGCACTGAATGATTTTCTTGACAGCATCGGAAAAAATGAAGTAACTCATGCTCTGAAGCGTCTGCCCCGGCTTTTCGGCGGTGAAGAGGTATTTGAGAAGGCTTCCAGACTGTTTTCTGATGAAAAGATCGATTCGGTTCTTTCGGAACTTAAAGCTCTTTATAACAAGATTTCTGAAATTATAGGAAGCGGAAAAATCACTGTTGACCTTGGAATGGTAAACAAGACTGATTATTACACAGGTGTTATTATAAAAGGTTATCTTGAAGGGTACGGCGAGGAAGTGCTTTCAGGCGGACGCTATGACAAG
>JBJEQV010000074.1:0-12024 GCA_051881915.1 Porcipelethomonas sp.
TATTTCCTGCACGATAGGAGATATCTGTGGTTTATCCCCTGTGATACTGAATGCATTATACGCTCTCTCTGCGATCTCTGAAAGATCACTGACCGTTGATGAATACAAGGTCATGAGCAGATCTCCCCTTCTGACTTTATCTCCTTTATGTGCATTCAGGACTATTCCTGCTGAGCTGTCGATCCTGTCCTCCTTGCGTCTTCTTCCCGCACCTGTATTCATAGCGCACAGACCGATCTCTTCGCTGTTGACCGAAAAAATATACCCTTCAGAATCACTCCTGACCTCAAGGGAATATTCAGCCTGAGGAAGGACAGAATAATCATTTATAAAACTTTTGTCACCGCCCTGCGCTTCAGTCATTTCTGCAAGCTTTTCAAGAGCAGTACCGTTTTTTACAGCATTTTCCGCCATTTCAGTACACTTGTCTATATCCCCTTTTCCGGCAAGCTCCAGCATATTCGCAGCAAGAGCAATGCACAGACTGTTAAGTCTGCTGTTTCCGTTTCCTTTCAGAACCTCAACCGCCTCTGTCACTTCCAGAGAGTTACCCACGCAGTTCCCAAGCGGCTCATCCATATCAGTTATCATTGCACGGCATTTTTTTCCTGCTGATTTGCCCGTTCTCACCATTAATTCAGCAAGTCTTACAGCATCTTCATGCCTTTTCATAAATGCACCGCTGCCGGTTTTAACGTCAATAAGAATGCAGTCAGAGCCTGTTGCAAGTTTCTTGCTCATAATGCTTGAACAGATAAGAGGGATACTGTCCACCGTAGCTGTCACATCCCTCAAGGCATACATTTTTTTATCCGCAGGCACAAGATGTCCGCTCTGGGCAATTATAGCCGCGCCCACCCTGTTTATGATATCAACATACTTTTCAAAATCAACATTCACCATAAATCCGGGAATACTTTCAAGTTTATCAATAGTCCCGCCTGTAAATCCAAGACCTCTGCCCGACATTTTCGGGACATGTATGCCGCAGGCAGCACATATTGGTGCGATCACAAGGCTTGTCTTGTCACCGATACCACCGGTGCTGTGCTTATCCACTGTGATGCCGTTCACCTTGCCCATATCAAGAATGTCGCCCGAATCTCTCATAGCCATTGTAAGAGTGCCTGTTTCTCTGTCAGTAAGTGAATTGATACATACTGCCATAAGCCATGCGGACATCTGATAATCGGGAATTTCTCCGTTTACATATCCATTTATAAGCTCTTTTATTTCATAATCCTCCAGCTGAGCCGAACGTCTGGTTTTTGTTATTATATCACATACATTCATGGTTTACCTCCCGATATAGTATTAGCGGCATCACCTGATTTATCGGTAATGCCGCATTATTTTTAATAATATGTACAGCTGAACTTCGGAGACTTGAGTCCAAGATAATAACGGAAATCATTACCCTTTATAGTAACCTGATTATCAACAACCACGTAAGCTGCATAGCCCCCGTCACCTTCTATTACTGAAACCCAGTTTGAAGGATCTTCGGAAAGCGTGATTCCCAGAGCAGCTTCCAGATCAGCCTTTACCTGAGCTGCACTTATAGACTCGACTGTTCCGAAATGAGGATCACACTGACTGTCATATTCGCAGTAAACACTTCTCAGATACGGAATATCCTCATAAAAAATATCATAGCATGAAGCAGTACTTCCGCCGCTTGATGCACAAAACATCGTCAGAGCAAACGAACCGTCATAATAAACTGCCTGTCCCAGAACAGAATTTACAGCGTCCACAATATTCTGAGGAGCACTTGAACTCGGATAGAGATCATCAACGCTTCCACCGTAATATTTGATATATGTATATATTGCAACAGCCTGCGCCTTAATTGCCTCTACATTCATGGAAGAACCTATTTCAGTATAAACAATTCTTGAAACTATATCGGATACAGATCCGCTGATACCATTTGCTGAGATCGTTTCGGTCTGTGCAGTTCCTGTATTCGTAATATACGTTCCGGGATAGTAGTGCTGAAGAATATCCTGATATCCCATTCCGCCATAAGTCGCATAATAGTTTGCACCATTCTGACTAAGACCGACCCCATGACCATAACCATAAGTTGTAAATCCGAAGTTGCCTGATTCTATCTCCTCATACTCAGTGTATGTTCTGTCAGGAACTTCAAGGGTCGTCGCACCGTTTGATTCAATATAGTGGTTTTCATCATTTCTGATGACACCGCGGGCTCTGATCTCTTCTTCAGATTCTTCTTCCTCAACTTCTACGGTTTCATAACTTACCAGTGAAAGACTGTCTCTGTAATCTGAAAGAGAAGCCTTCCACAGGCTTACAGCTTCATTTTTCTCAGAAATATCTTCTTTGATTTCAGATTTGATTTCAGAAGTCTTTTCCTTACCGGCAGAGGTCGTCACAGCTGCTTCAGATGCTGCCTGAACTTCTGTTGTATCCTCAACGGCAAGTGTATCACCTGTCATGAAAGAAGAGGTACAGATCAAAGTCCCAACAACCATAGCGGACAAGAATGTCATACTCTTTCGCGGTAATCGTAATTCCATAAAAATCTCCATTGCTTTAAATTTATTTCTTATTCGTCAGCTTCATCCTTATCTTCAGAGTTGTCCGAAGAATTATTCGCCGAATTTGCTGTTTTTCCAGCAATATTGTCCTCAGTTTCATCATCTCTGAGACGTCTGCCAACAACAAGAAAACGTGAATTGTCAACATCAAGGTGACAGGTTGACAGGGTAAGAAGCTTGTCCCCGTATGATACATCTATATCAGGGTGAATATAAGATCTTTCATCAATGGTTTTAACATAGTCGTTAAAATCCTTTTCATTGCTCAGGTCGTGAATATCCCAGTACGGAAAATCCTCGCCGTAATAGCTGTCGCCGTAATCCCCGCTTGTAAGGAGATATGCAAAAATCACATACTTGTAATCCTTGTAATTTGAACTGAACTCAATGATCGGGTTTTCCTCATAAAATGAATCGTCATTTCTGTAATTATGAAGATCGCCGAACTTTGAACCATTGAGCATATTGTGTCCGTAAAGAACAACGTTGTCAGTCTGCTTGTCTTCATCTGCACCGAAAACATCTCTGTAATCCATGAAGATCGTTCCCGATTCAAGGTAATTACCATAAATATCATTGTGCAGATAAAAATAATTTCCGTCCTCGGTATCATATTCATACTGGGCAACAGGATAATCCACCTGTGTGTTACTGATTCTTATCCATCCAACAATATCGTCATTAATCTGACGCATTGTCTTGGCAAGCCCCGTCATTCCGGGTTCAGGAGAAAAATTCTCGATCTCCGGAAGCTCCGGCTCAGTCGGCGCCTCGGTCAAAGGCTCCAGCACATCAGCTGTCTGCGACACTTCCGGCTTATTGTTTCCGCCGTGAAGAAGAACCGCCCCCACAGCAGCAACAGCAACCACAGCACTGCATATTATTGAAATTTTCAGTTTGTTATTCATTTCTTTTATCCTTCTTTATATGTTTATGATCAGCCCGTTGTCAGCGGATAGCCTTCAAATTCCGCATCGGGGTCATATCTGTTTTCGTTCCACTCATAATAAATAGACGGCCAGAGAATATTATCATTCTCCTTCGGATCCTGTGTTCCTTCCTCCGGGTCTTCACCGTCTCTGAGAAGTCTCGCCATAACAATAAATCTTCCTGTATCAAAAATGCTGTTGCATGTAGAAAGCGTAAGAAGCTGATCTCCGTAACGCACATCAACATCCGACAGGATAAACGAGCGCTTTCTTGCATTATTTACAAACTCATAGAAATGATCCTCGTTGTCAAAGTTAAGGGTATTCCAGCAGTCATACTTTGTTTCTGTTTCATCTTCCGAGTCAATTATAAAGTAAGCAAAAACCTTATACTTGTAATTTTCATAATTGGAACTGAGTTCAATGACAGGATGCTCACTGTAAAATCCGTCGATCTCCTTATAATTTTCAAGAGAACCGAACATAGAGCCATCCCGCATCTCATGACCGTAGATGATAAGATTCTGTGAATTATCCAGAACCTTTGTTCCGTCAACTACATAATCAAAGTAATTTCTCCAGTCAAGGAAAATCGTACCGGCGTTTGCTTCTTCCTTATCTATATTCCTTGAAAGGTAATATTCATTTCCGTCCTCTTCCTGACGTCTCTGAACAACAGGATAGCTTATTTCTGTTCCGGGAATCTTTATATATCCCACAACATCCTTGTTTCTTTCAAGAAGGATCTTTGCTCCCTCTTTAAGCTCCCAGTTTTTATATGTATGTTCTTCCTCATCACCGGAAATCTCAGTGTCGGATGAATCATTTCTTTCGGCTTCATCATAGATATTCTGAATATCCGAGCCAAGCTGTCTGTTTTTATAGTTTTCCCAGTAATAATCAACTATCATAAACAAACAGACTGTAAAGACAATGACGGATATAAGAAATATAAGCTTCCTTATGACCTGAGCCGCCGAGTCTCCCTTCCAGGGAAGAAGTGACTGCAGAACATCCTTGTAGGTTTTCTTCCCGCCCTTTCTGTACGATGCCTTTGCAGGAAGATTTTCCGGCATGACCATCAGCATCTGCTCCAGAAATTCAAAAATCCTGTATGCCGCATTAATACGGATATTATCCCTGCTTTTGTCCTCCAGTTCCCAGAGCTTTAAAAGCTTTACGATCTGCTTTTTACCGCAGCTTATGCCGACATAAACTGTTCCGACAGGCTTTTCTTTTGTTCCGCCTCCCGGACCTGCTGTTCCGGTAACAGATATGCATATGTCAGCTCCGGATTTTTTCTGAAGTCCGTCCACCATAGCAATAGCGACCTGGCTGCTGACAGCGCCATACTCCTTGAAATATTCCTTAGGCACTCCCAGATATTCATGCTTTATTTTATTTGAATATGTACAGACACCGATTTCAAAAATCCTTGACGCTCCCGGAACGGAGGTTATCAGCTCTGACAGCAGTCCTCCGGTACAGCTTTCCGCAGTAGCGATCGTTACACCTTTATCCAATAACAATTCTACTACATTTGTAACCAATTTGTCAAGATTTTCGGAGTTCACTTCGGAATATTGTCCTAATTCACTATTTTTTGAATCTGATTTTTTCATATTTTCACCAAAACTTCTTTACAAATTATTAACCTTAAATTTCTTTATCAGGACTCAACGTAAAAAATCTTCATTTCTGTTTCCTCAACTGCTTTATCAACCAGAGCAGTAAAATCAAAGTTGTTCTGTGCTGCCTCAACATCCGAAAGAAGCGGCCTTACCTTAGGATGCCTTGGTGTAAATACCGTGCAGCAATCCTCATAAGGCTGGATGGAAATATCAAAAGTGTCGATTTTGCGGGCAATCTCCACAATTTCAGTCTTATCCATTCCAATCAAAGGACGAAAAACAGGAATTTTGCACACAGCGTCCGTACAGGCAATCGCATTCATGGTCTGACTTGCAACCTGTCCCACGCTCTCACCTGTGATAAGCGCCATGCATTCTTCCTTTTCACATATCCTCTGAGCAATTTCCATCATAAGACGGCGCATGATAATTGTGAAAAACTCCTCGGGACAATTGTTGCGTATTTCCTCCTGAATTTCAGTAAAAGGAACGCAGAAAAACGCTATGCTTCCGCAGTATCCTGTAATCTTTTCGCAAAGCTGTTCAACCTTAAGTCTTGCACGTTCAGAGGTATAAGGCGGACTGACATAGTGAATAGCAGAAATACGTACTCCTCTTTTAGCAAGCATGTATCCGGCAACAGGACTGTCTATCCCCCCCGAAAGAAGAAGCATAGCCTTGCCGCTTGTTCCGACCGGAAGACCTCCTGCACCTTTAAGATTTTCCGCATGGATATACGCATTCGTATCTCGTATTTCCACAGTGACGGTAACTTCCGGTTCATTTACATCAACTTTAAGATGATTAAATTCCGTAAGCAGAACGCCCCCCAGCTCCCTGCATATTTCAGGTGACTTCATGGGGAAACTTTTGTCTGCTCTCTTTGCAGTGACCTTGAAAGTTTTTGCATAACTCAATATATCTTCAAGATAGCTTACAGCTGTATCTTTTATACTTTCAAAGTTTTTTTCACAGACTGCTGCTCTGCATAGAGCAGCGATACCGAATACTTTTTTAAGCCGTTCTACTGCTTCATTTACATCTGCATCATCAAGAGGATTTATATAAATCGTTGACTGTGCCCTTGTGATTTCAAATCTGCCGAGAGACTTCAGCCTTCTCTTTATATTCTTGACAAGAACATTCTCAAAAGTATTTTTGTTAAGTCCCTTGAGAGCCATTTCGCCGTATTTCACGAGTATAATTTCCTGCATTTTATTTTCCTCTCTTTATCTGAAACCGGAATCCTTAATTTTTGCAACATATAAAATAATGATAACATATACATCTGTTTGTGTCAATACAAATGCCTCAAAATTCATGGAAATACCGATTATATACCTGCACAGGGACATTTTTCCGGAAATATCTTACTTTTTCTGAAGTCTTTTTATACCATATTCTAAATTTTCCGCAAGTATTCTGAGTTCCTGAACAGTTGTATCATGACTCAGACTTACTCTGACCGCTGAATCCGCAAGCTCGTCACTAAGACCGAATTCCGTCAGAACACCGCTTTTAGCGCCCTTTGAACAAGCCGAACCGCTTGAAACATAGATACCCTTTTCCTCAAGAAAATGCAGCATGATCTCAGAACGTATTCCGGGAATTGATATGTTAATAATATAAGGCATACAGTCTTCGCCGGAATTCAGAACGATCCCCTCATTTCTTGAGATCCTTTCAACAAACATTTTTTTCAGCCTTTCCATTTCTTCATACCGCGACTGGATATTTCCGCTGAGTACCCTTACTGCCTCACCGAAGCCTGCGATCATAGGTACATTTTCTGTTCCGGGACGAAGTCCTTTTTCCTGTTTTCCTCCAAAAATGATATTTCTGAGTCTGATGCCTTTATTTACATAAAGTGCGCCGACGCCCTTTCCGCCGTAAATCTTATGTGCGCTCATTGAAATAAGATCAGCGTTCAGCTCCCTCACCTTTACAGGAAGCTTCATAAAGCCCTGAACAGTGTCGCAGTGAGTAACACAATCGGGAAACCTCTTTTTTATTCCGTAAAATGCCCTTCTTACAGGCAGTACATATCCGGTCTCATTATTGACAAGCATCATACTCACAAGGCATGTTCTTTCATCAACGGCTGAAACGATATTTTCGTAATTTATTTTCCCTTTTTCATCTGGAGAAATGCGGACAATTTCAAAGCCCATTTCCTCAAGATGATTCATTGACTGCTTTACGGAAGAATGTTCAACTGTTGTTGTAATAATTTTAGGACGTCTTTTCCCGTAAGAGGCAGCTGTACCCAGAATCGCAAGATTATTGCTTTCGGTTGCACCTGAAGTGAAACAGATCCCGCCCGGATCAGCAGAAATCGCCTTTGCAATTGTTTTTCTTACTCCGTCAACAGTCAGCTGTGCTCTGAGTCCTGCACTGTGCAGAGATGAAGGATTGCCATAGTTGTTTGTCATGCATTCAGTTACCGCATTCAGAGCTTCTCTGCACGGTCTGGTCGTTGCCGCATTATCAAGATATATTTCCATATTTCATCATCCAATCATAAATTTTATCCCGAAACCAAATCGGTCAATTTTTTATTATATCACTTTTGAGCATAAATTTCAAATAAAAGATAAGAATATTATAATCCAAACAGTTGACATATGCTTATTTTTCGTCTATAATACAAAAAACAGGAAAAAAAGCTGAACCCACTTAGTGAATTCAGCTTAAAAATTATGGTGCCGGTGGTGGGACTTGAACCCACACGCCATTGCTGACAACAGATTTTGAGTCTGTCTCGTCTGCCGATTCCGACACACCGGCTCTGTCACTTATTATATCACAAATATAAATTTTTGTCAAGAAAATTAAAGGAGTGAATAAGTATGAAAGTGAAATTCAACGAAAACGAGGAAATTGTAAAGTCTATAAAAGAAGGGCTTAAACGAACAGGCGGTTACTGTCCCTGCAAACTCAATCATACAGAAGAAAATAAATGTATGTGTGAGGAATTCAAAAAACAGATCGCAGACCCGGAATTTGAGGGTTACTGCCATTGTCAGCTATATTACAAAAGCAAATAGGAGGTTTTATCTATGTCAGTTTTAACGATCACAAACGAAAATTTTGATGCTGAAGTTCTCAGCTCACCCGTTCCCGTCCTTCTGGATTTCTGGGCGCAGTGGTGCGGTCCCTGTCAGATGGTATCCCCCGTTGTTGACGAAATCGCAGAGACAGCAGACGGCTTTAAGGTCGGCAAAATAAATGTTGACGAACAGCCGGCACTTGCGCATAAATTCGGTATCGAAGCAATACCGACGCTTGTTGTTGTCAGCGGAGGAAAAGCAGTAAACAGTTCAGTCGGTGCAGTTTCAAAGGAGCAGATTCTTGAAATGCTGAAATAATTTGAAATACTGACACGGCAGAAAAAAAGAGTCCCTTTACGGGACTCTTTTTTTAGTCAAAGATCATATTATTGTAGTTGCTTCCGAATATATTTATCCATGGATTTTCATCACGGCTCACGGTATATTTTGCAATAGCGATTGCATCAAATACGTCAACCTCTCCGTCTTCGTTTACATCGGCTTTATAAATCTGGAAAGAACTCATATTTTTCTTTCCGACCATATATTTTGCTATATACGCCGCATCAAAAATATCAGTGGTTCCGTTTCCGTATACATCTCCTCGTACACCTATCTTAACAGGCATATCCGAGACAACCGTCATTCCGTTGTATTCAACTACAAAATCAACCAGATAATCCTCATTATATCCATCATATATGTCCGCAGGAGTATCGCTGAACTTAACAACTGCATCATAAGTAACATCATAATCGTCAACTATAACTCTTATTCCGTCCTTGAAGAACACCGTATTATCTGAATGGTACCACTGATATTCCTCGTTGTCCATATCAAAGTAAATTTCAGGGTAATATGTGATTGATACTGTTGATGTCGTCACAATCGTTCCCGGCACAACGGAAGTTACTGTAACTACCTGCGTTATTGTTACCAGTACTGTTACTGGTACTGTTACTGGTACTGTTACCGTTACAGTTACTGGTATTGTAAAAGTTAATACGGTAGTTACTGGTACTATTGACGTTACAGTTACAAATATAGGTATTGTTGCTGGTATTGTTACTTCTACAATTGATGTTACAGTTACTACTTGAAGCGAAGTCACTGCAGTTTCATTTTTTGTCACAGTCGTTGTCTGAGCAGGTACAGTTGCATGTACAGTCACAGTCACTATCTCAGTCAAACGAACTGTCTGTGTCACAATTGCAGTTCTGCTTTCCTCTATAACTGAAACAAAATTCGGAGCAGTCGTTGTCTGTGCAGTAGTTACCTTTGCAGAAGTTACATCCTCAGTTGTCGGTTCTTCTGCAACCGGATAAGCAAGCTCAAGATTACTGTTTACAGCATAAAAATCCGAAGACGTTCCATCAGAATGAACCCATGTGATCTCTCCGTTTATTACAACAGGATCACAGGATGAAAGCTCAGCTTCCGATGTCTCCGATTCTGCAAGAATATTTCCGTCTCCGTCGATTTTAACCGCATGCATGGATATGAACTCATTATTTTCATACTCATTCCACATAACAACGAAAGTATCACTGCTGAGCTTTACAAGCTTCGGCACAGAAACCTTATAGCTTTCGCTGAAATCAGTCAGCCATATCATTTCTGTATTGCTGAGCGACTTGTCTGTAACTGAAACAAAAACATTTCTTAGTCTGGAATCAGTTACACTTCCGTCCTGAACAATTGAGTTTCCGGCAACAATACAATTATTATCCGACAATTCAAAACCGCCGAGTGAAAGACCGGTTGTATTATTTCCCACCGAACCGTAGATCGGAACAGCGTCTGTATAACCGTACATTTCTCCCTTTGCGCTCTTTTTGCAGATTACAACGCTTCTCGGATATGCGTCGCCATGATCTGCGGTATAAACATAACTTCCGTCAGATTTTATGTACTGATCAAATGAATGGCTTACATAACCGCAGTAGCCAACGTTCATAACGCCATAAAAGCTGTATGTGCATTCCATTGATTCAATATCAATATAAAGCTGAACATTTGCCTGATGATGATAACCGTCATCACTCAAATACATTTCATGGGAAGTGTGGATAAAGAGTGTACCTCCCTCTTCGTACATTCTCGGCGTACCTGCATCAAAAGGAATATATGTATTGCAGCCGAAAAAGCTCTTGATGCCTACTCTTTCCCAGTCTTTGGTATACTTTACAACTCTGAAAACCTCAGTATCATCACTTTCATCAGGGTTGTTCTGTCCGAACAGAAAGAAGTTATACTCCCTTCCGCAGTAATAACCGCCCCATACCGGAAGCTCCATATCAACAAGAACACTGTCCTGATATTTAAAGTCAGCAGAATAATTATCAACGGAAACATAATCAGAACCGTCTGCTGTTACCTTGCTTATTGTCCCGTCAGTGTTCTTCTGAAGATAACTGGTAAGACTCGTTCCGTATCTGCCCATATAGCAGGACAGACTGTTATCCGCATTATTTTCCTCTGATGAATAGAGAACAGAGGAAGTTTCAGGAGTTACCGCTGCAGCTGTCATTGAGCTGAATGCTACGCTCAGCGTCATAACAACAGAAAGCAGAGATAACAGGATCTTTTTTCCTTTCATATTTCAAAACCTCTTTCCAAGTAAATTAAACACAGTTTTATTATAACACATATATGTAAAAATTTCAATAATTTCTGTAAATATGCATATTTTTTGTAATTAATTTACGATCCAAGATTCCATTTATTTGTATATACATCTGAAATCAGTAAATTCTGCTGTGTTTTCGCCAACGGCATACAAAGCAGTCAGAACGCCTGTAAACCCGCCCGACACTTCGCTTGAAAGATATTTCGCCTGTCCGCTTCCAAGATAAACCTCTCCGCTTCCGCCGTCTGCAAAGAAATTATAGTTATAGTTATCAGCTCTGACGATCAGCTTTACATGTCCGGATTCAGCCAAAGCTGCATTCTGAACATGCTTTATTCCGCCGATATTGAGTTTCAGTACTGTTTCAAATCCTGTCTCAGTTTTTCTCAGTGCAATATCATAATGCTCGTTTTCGCACATATAAACAGTAATTCCCGCCTCTCCTGCATCAAGACAAAGCTCCGAGGAAAGTTCAAAGAAAAAGTCCCTCTGCCGCAGTCCCAGAAACGTCGGAGAATCCGTCTCTTCAAGCGTAACATCACTTCCGTGAAGTATCACTTTGTTTTCAGAAAATTCGTATCTGCTCATATCAGGATGACGCATAAAGCACCAGTCAATGTTAAAATCAGTGTTTTCAAAGGTATATTCACGCTTTTCTTCCTGAACAAATTCACCTTTTATTTCATAGGCTTCATCGGCAGTTCCGTCATTTCCGGCGGTAAACCAGCCGTTACTGTCAAATTCAACAGGGATCATGAACACTTCCCTGCCCAGATTATGATAAGGCATCCACAGATCCGTCTGACGGAAACCAAGACAGATGATATGCCAGTCGCCGTACTTATCCTCAATAAGATCCCCGTGACCTATGCCCTGAATTATTCCGGGTGCTTTATTTCTGTTTGTAAGAACAGGATTTCCGGGATATCCTTTGAATTCTCCCCATACAGAATCAGAAACAGCATAGGTGATCATGTGTCCGTATTCAGTACCGCCCTCTGCTGCCATAAGATAATATCTGCCGTTTATTTTGTACATATGCGGACTCTCCAGGTATCTTCCTCCGGAACCGCTCCATATTGTTCTGCTGTCAGAAAGCTTCTCCCCTGTTTCGATATTGATCTCGCACTGTACAATTCCGCTGACGCCGTTATCATCACAGCCGTTACTTATAAAATAAGCATGTCCGTCCTCAAAATAAAGCGAAGGATCTATTCC
>JBJEQV010000075.1:0-50709 GCA_051881915.1 Porcipelethomonas sp.
CGGTACTAAGGATATTGAAAATGATCAGTGCGTTGTTGTAACACGTCATGACAGAGAAAAGACTGTTGTTTCACTGGAAAATATGCTTGAAACCTTTGCTCAGACGGTTGATAAAAAGCTTCAGGCAGTACACGACGGAATCTTTAAAAAGGCTCTTGAAAACCGTGAAAACAGAACGTATTCCTGCACAAGCATGGACGAGATCATAAAAGCGCTTGGTGAAAAGGGTGATGGCTTTGTAAAGGCAATGTGGTGCGGAGAAGAAGCCTGTGAAGATGAGGTAAAGGAAAAGACCGGCGTCGGCTCAAGATGCATTCCATTTGACCAGGAACAGATCTCAGACAAATGTGTTTGCTGCGGAAAGCCTGCAAAACACATGGTTTACTGGGGCAAGGCATACTAAATCTCTATCCCCCTTTAAAAAGGGGGATTTAATATATCACTGAACAAGAACAAAGAAAGGAAAGATTCAGATGATAAAACCTGCGGCAATATTCAGCGATAATATGGTACTTCAGCGCGGCAAGAATATAAATATTTTCGGCAGCTGCGACTCGGAACGTATTTTTGTTTCGTTCCGCAGAAATACAGTTGAAGCGGAAATATCCGACGGAAAATGGAATGCTGTTCTCCCTCCGTCAGAAGCCGGCGGTCCATTTGAGCTTGAAATATCTGACGGAAACGACAAAATATGCTATAAGAATGTAATGACAGGAGAAGTGTGGCTTGCCGGAGGACAGTCAAATATGGAGTTTGAGCTTCAGAATGCCCTTGGCGGAAAGGAAATCCTCGAAACTCTTTCAGAGGATAACACAAATGTCCGCTTTTACTACACAACAAAGCTGGGATTTATCGACGAAAAGTTTTATGAGGCAGAGAAAAGATCCTGCTGGGAAACGGCAGATTCAAAAGAAGCAGGCAAATGGTCTGCTGTGGGATTCTATTTTGCCAGACTGCTTTCAGAAAAACTTGGTGTCACAGTAGGAATTATCGGCTGTAACCTGGGCGGTACATCTGCAAGCGCATGGACGAGCAGAAAGTATCTTTCCGGTATAGATGAATTTTCTTCCTATCTTGACGAATATGACAAGGCTGTTGCAGGAAAATCCTATGATGAACTCATAAAGGAATATGATGAATATACGGAATATGACTCTGCATGGTTTCAGAAAATGCAGAAATGCTATGAGGAAGATCCTGAAATGCCATGGTCCGAAGTAATAGAAATATGCGGAGAAAATAAATGGCCGGGTCCTTTGGGACCTAAAAATCCTTTCAGACCCTGCGGACTTTTTGAAACAATGATAAGCCGCATTGCGCCATATACGATCAAAGGTGTCCTGTACTATCAGGGTGAATCTGACGACCACAAGCCGGACAGCTACTATATGCTTCTTAGCCGCCTCATCTCCTGCTGGAGAGAGGAATGGAAAGACGATACGCTGCCGTTTATGCTTGTACAGCTTCCTATGTTCAGATACAAGGATGACGAGGACAGAAAACACTGGTGCATTATCCGTGAAGCGCAGATGAAGGCTTACAGGACAATTAAAAACACAGGAATTGCAGTTATAAGCGACTGCGGAGAGCTTGGAAATATTCATCCTGTCAACAAAAAACCTGTTGGAGAAAGGCTCTATCTGCAGGCGATGCATCATGTTTACGGTGAAGATGTCAGAGCATTCGGACCGATCTATAAAGACCATATCTGCACGAACGGAAAAATAGAACTTGAATTCTACTATGCAGAAAACGGTTTTGAGGTAAAAGGCAAAGCGGACGGATTTGAAATCGCCGGCTCTGACAAGAAATTCGTCAAAGCGGATGTAAAAATAAGCGAAAGCAGAATCATTCTGTCATCCCCTGAAGTAAAAAAACCGCTGTACGCCCGTTATGCGTGGACAAATTATATGGAGGTATCTGTTTTTAACGAAACTGGAATACCGCTTGCTCCATTCAGAACATACAGCGAATAATTTGAAAGGATTGACCATTTTGAGTCAATCCTTTTTTTCTGCAAAAAAAAGCACCGTATAAAACGGTGCATAAGAGAGGGGGATTCCTCGGCACTGGTTGCCGAATATTAGGGCTTTTCACCCTAAGAAAATATCATTATAATTCAAAACTGAAAATCTCTTTTTCATTTTCCAGTCTGAATACGGAATTCTGACCTTTTCCTTTCAGACAAAGCGAACAGACATGACTATCACCTATCAGAATCTGATTGAAGTGATAGTCCCCTTTCACATTTGAACTGATAAGATCATTATCAATTAAAAATTCCGCAGTATTTAATGGATAGGATATCCCGATTCCCAAAGCCTTAACATAGCTTTCTTTAAGCGTCCAGATGCGGAAAAACATGCTGTCTGCTCTGCTGCTTTGCGACAGTATCTGTCTTTCACGCTCTGAAAAAGCTCTTCTCGGAACCCTTTCCGAATAATGTCTTATATATTCTATATCCACACCGTTTTCAACATTATGCATGGCACATACTGCCATTCCCCTCGAATGGCTTATATTGAAATGAAGATCCGGATATAAACTGAAATAAGGTTTTCCATAGCTGTTATATTTAAGCTCAGGCAGTTCCTCACAGACAATGCCGTTTTCACGAACTGCACTCAGAAGCAAGCCGTAAACTTTTTGTCTGAGCATTTTATTATGCTCTGACTTGTTTTCATCCTCTTCAGGATCTCTACGGCAGAAATAAAGCATATCAGCCTTTGCTGTTTCCTGTCTTGTTCTTCTTGGCAGTAGTCTTTGTCTTTACAGCTGTGTCCTTAACTGCTTTTGAAGCTGTCTTGGATGCTGTTTTTGCTGCTGTCTTGGCAGAAGTCTTTGTTTCCTTTACAGGACTATCCACTGTCTTGGACTTTACTGTTTTCTTTACAGCTTCTGAAAGCTTAACCTCAGGTTCAGCCTTAACAGCTGCCGGCTCTGCCTTCTTTGAAACAGTCTTCCTCTTTGCTGTTTTAACCTTGATATACGGCTGGATGGAAAGAGCCTTTGCAAGGTCACCTTCAACAACAAGCTTACCGGATTCAAGAGCGTCAGCTTCTGTAAGCTTACCGCTGAAAATATCAACGATATCATTGCCGTCAGCAGTAAGAACTGCATTGTTGTTCTTATAATCAAAAGGTGCTACATAAAGTTTTCCCTCGTTGATCTCAATGTAAAAGATTCCGGCACCCTCGCCTGTTGCATTTATCTGAAGAGCAAGGTGGTCTTCGTAATTGCTCACATCAGCAGAACCAAATTCTTTCTCAACCTTTTTTACAATTTCTTCGTATGTCATCTGAGTAATCCTCCCATTTTCTGTTTAACTATATAAATACTTTTAAACGCATTATGCATTGTTTTATAATTAATTTATATCATATTTGAAATTATAAGTCAATTGCATAAATGTAGATTTTTTCAGCCTCCAAAGAACCGGATTCACTTTATTTTTTTTAATCCGGATCAAAAATCCCGCTCAAAACGCAGTTTTACGATTAATTTTAGACAAAACGAAAACGTTAATACAAAAAATACTGGTCAATTTGTCTTATTATTTTATTTGTGCACTTTGACGAATAAATTTAAACTTTTTTATACAATACGTTGAAACAAACATTAAAATTCATTATTATTAAAAATCACCCCTTTAATCATACTGATTATTGACTTAATCCTCTATAAAGTGGTATAATTAAAAGGCTGGTGAGCAAGCCATGAATGAATCGGGCTGAAACAAACAGATCAACGCCTAAACGGCAGAACGGAGATAAAATGAAAAAAATCAGAATACTGTCTGCGGTATTAGCAGTTATAATGTCCCTGACCTTTACCGCATGCGGCGGCAGGGAAAAGGAAAGCTCGTCGGAAAAAATCGCAGAAACATCGGAAGTGACCGAAGCTGAAGAAACTCAGGCAGAAGAACCCGAAACCGAGCCGGAAACAGAACCGCAGTCAGAAGGACTTATAATTGAAAATCCGGTATACGGATATCGTATTACAGCTCCTGAAACTATTAATTCAGAGGATGGAACAACAGTTTTAAACGGCAATGTGTCCACAGCAGATGAGCTTTACATAATCGGCAGCGCAGAATCTGACGATAATCTGAACATTTCTGTTGAAACCGTGATATCTGATGAAGAATGGGCTTCATACAACGCTGAATATTTCCAGGAAGAATACGAATCACTTTACGCATACCTGGAAATATCAACAACCATTGAAATAAAAAGCTTTGAAGCTGTCAGTGTTTCCGGAAACGACGCATACCGCGTAGAACTGGACGGAAAAAATGAGGACGGAAGCGAATTCAGTCAGACTCAGATAATTGTGAACAGAAAGGATGACTCTGCCCCTTACTGCTATACATTCACCTACACAGATTATACGGGCACTTTAAATCCTGAAGCTTCAATAAGTTCCATTTCATTTACCGATGCCAGCGGCCCTGTTACTGCCGTTGACGAAAATGCCGGTGAGCCTTTTGTGTTTGACTGCGGTGCTGAGTTTACCGCTCCGGAAGGCTGGTCAATGATAACTGATGACGGAACCGTTTCACACCAGATCTCCGGAGGAGAAGCAGAATTCACATCACCTGACAATACATCAAGCATATACATTACAATTTCAGAAACAGCAGATGATGAAGAGGCATTCCGCTCATACACTCAACAGGACATTGAATCTCTTTTCAGCAGCTCCTTCGATTCATTTAATGTCAACTCATTTAAAAGCTTCAATATAGAAAACTATGACGCACACAAAATCTGTTATACCGGTCTGTTCGGCGATTCTGAATTTACACAGACTATCCTTATGATCAATTGTCCGGACATCGATAAAGGAATTTGTATTATGCTCTCCGATTTCAGCGGAACTGCTGACAAAATATCGGAGACTCTTGAAAATACAATTATTTTTAAATAAAAGAGGTAAAGTCAAATGAAATTAGGTATGGTTGGACTCCCGAATGTGGGAAAAAGCACACTTTTCAACGCACTCACAAACGCAGGTGCCGAATCTGCAAATTACCCTTTCTGCACCATTGAAAAAAATATCGGTATTGTCTCAGTTCCTGATGAAAGACTGGACAAGCTGGCTGAAATGTATCATCCGGACAAGTTCACACCTGCGACTCTCGAATTTGTCGATATCGCAGGTCTTGTAAAAGGCGCCTCAAAGGGCGAAGGACTTGGAAATAAATTTCTCGCAGACATAAGAGAGGTGGACGCAATAGTTCATGTTGTCCGCTGCTTTGAAGACATTGACATCATTCACGTTGACGGTGAAATCAATCCTGCAAGAGATATCGAAACTATTAATCTTGAGCTCATTTTCTCTGATATTGAAATGGTTGACAGAAGAATCGACAGAACCAGAAAGCTTGCTAAAGGCGACAAGAAATATCTTATTGAAATTGATTTTCTTGAAAGACTAAAGGCTCATCTTGAATCAGGAAAGTCTGCAAGAGCTTTTGATTTTACAGACGATGAAAGAGAAACTATCAGATCAACTCCCCTGCTTTCAGCCAAGCCTGTCATTTATGCCGCAAACCTGTGCGAGGATGATTTTGTAAACAATATCGAAACAAATGAAAACTTCAATACAGTCAGAAAAATAGCCGAAGAAGAACATTCGGCAGTTCTCCCGATATGTGCACAGATAGAAGCTGAAATTTCCGATATGGAACCGGAGGACAAGGCAATGTTTCTCGGAGAAATGGGACTAAAGGAATCAGGTCTCAACCGCATTATCAAAGAGGGATATTCGCTCCTCGGACTTATTTCCTATCTTACAGCAGGTCAGCCAGAGGTCAGAGCATGGACAATAACTAAAGGTACAAAAGCTCCTCAGGCGGCAGGAAAAATACATACTGACTTTGAGAAGGGATTTATCCGTGCTGAAGTCATAGGCTTTGACGATCTCATGAAATGCGGAACAATGGCAGCAGCAAAAGAAAAAGGACTTATCCGTCTTGAAGGCAAGGAATATGTTATGCAGGACGGAGATATTGTTCTTTTCCGATTTAATGTATAATTTTCCTTATAAAAATTCAGCCGGCTTTTTCGTCAGAGAAGAAGCCGGCTTTATTTGTAAATACATTAACCTCAGAGGGGATATAAATCCCGCATCTGAGGTTTTAATTTTACTGTTTGATTTTATATCAAATCATTCTTGAGAGGAAAATGTAATCGAACACGTTAACAATACCGTCATTATTTACATCAGCATTGATATCTGTTACGTTTGAACCAGTTCTTGTTTTGCCAACCATGTAATCCTTGAGGATTTCAACGTCAGAAGAATCAGAAATACCGTCGTTGTTGTAGTCACCCTTGTCCATTCTGTAATTGATCTTAACGCTCTTGATTGTAACTGTTTCAGCATTTGATGCCCAGTAGCAAACATCAAATTCACTGTCAGATGTAATGAGAGTCTGTTTTGATTCATCAATTGCCATAGGAACTGTTACTGCATTTGATTCGTTGTAGCTGCTGATGTCTGTCTGATACCATGATCCGTCTGAAAGAGTAAAACCAAATACCATTCCGTATGCGCCGAATTTTTCAGCTGAAGTTTCAAGACTGACTTCAATACTTTCTACTATCTGGTTTGCTGAAATGAAATCTGAAAAATCAAATTCCATAATACTGTCATTTGCGCCATATACCTTTTCTACATTTACAACCTTTGTAAACTGTGAATCCTTGAGCGGAGCAAATTCAGTTGTTGTAGTTGTTACAACAGTTGTTTCAGGTGCTGTTGTTGCAGAAGTTGTTTCCGATGTTGTAGTAACAGTTGTTGTTACAGTTGTTGTTACGGTAGTTGTCTCTGCTGCTGTTGTCTCAGCTGTTGTTTCTGTTATTGTTTCCTTTGTTTCATATGAAACAACGATAGAATCTACATTGAGGATTGTGCGTGTGCCGTACCAGTATCCTATCTGGATGTTTGCACTATAATCAAGATTTGCAAGATTTTCTTCGGATGCAAAATCAACTTCAAGTGTTGCTGAATTGACATATTCGCTGCAGTCCTTCTGGAACCAGTTGCCGTTTAATGTTGTGCCTATGCCTGCAATAAACTGATTGATATTGCCGTTTGAGGAAGAAAAGTTAATAACGATCTTCTTAGCTGTTTCGTTCTGATTGAGGATATCTGAAACAGGGATCAGGATCATTTTTCCATTATCGCTGCTGCAATCTACTGTCTTGTTGATTTCGATTGTTCTTGTACCTGATGAAGAATTTGGCTTGTTGTAAATCTGTGCTGTTGTAGCAGAAGTACAAACTGTTGTTACAGGAGCTGATGTTGTTGTTTCTGTTTCTGTTTCAGCTGCAGTTGTTACTGTAGTAGTTGTTGTTGTGGTTGTTGTTTCAGCTGTAGTCGTTGCTGCTGTGGTAACAGTTGTATAAGCTTTTTTCCATACTGCTGAAAAAACTATCTTTTCGCCTGTGATAAGAGCGGGAACAGTAAAGCTTTCGCCCGGCTGATATACTACATTGTCATATTTCCAGCCTGAAAAATTGTAGCCGCTGTATATGAATTCGTTTTCAGGAAGAATAAGCTCTGTGCCGCATCCTGCTTCAAGATAAACATTCTTTTCATTGTTTGCTGTAACGCCGTTCTTGCCAGCAAATGTTATTGTATAGATCTCTGATGTCCAGTTAGCAATAAATGTAATATCGCTGTCAGGCATTGTATACATTGAGCCTGTTCCGATCGTTTCACCTGTAAGCGGAACATACCATGAAGTCAGCTTATAGCCTTTTCTTGAAAATCTTGATGAATCAGCAACATCGAACGATACATTAGCCATTCTCTGGAATGAAGCTGTTGTTGAACCAACAATACCGTCAACATCACCTGCTGAGTATGTAAGTGTGTGGTAATCATATGAAGCTGCATTAACTGCTGCTGTTGAAAATACTGAACACATCATTACTACTGAAGAAACTGCTGAAATAACCTTTTTAAAAACTGACTTCTTAAACATAAATAACACTCCTTTTTTCTGCCGTGTTACTTAAGCATTGCTAAACAAAAAAACCGACATCTTTACACAAGACGCCGGCAGCACTACTCAAATAACAAATGTCGTTAACAAGTGTTAGCAACCGGCTGTCATACCATGTTTCCATGGGTTAGACCCTTAGCTTTGCGTCCTTGCTTTTCAGCAAGTTTGCCCATTATTCTATTAAACTTTAAACGCTGAAACAAACTTTCATCATTTGCTTTTGCGTTTGTATCTTTGGTATGTACATATAATATCACGAAAACGTTTTAATGTCAACAGTTTTTTGGTTTTTCTGCATATTTAACAACAAATATTTTTCCGGTTTATTTATTCTGAATAAATAATTATTTCTTTTTAATATTAAAACGGTTATTTTCCTGTATTTATTGAAAAATCAGCAAATACTAAAACGTTTAACCATACGCTTTTTCAGCATGTTATACGTTTAAGAAAAATAACTTTTCAAGTGCCACGATTCTGCAAAAAAACGCATGCGGTATATACTAAAATAAAATAAGAATAAAAAGGAGGAATAAAAATGCCTGTCAGGATCATAAATGATGAAAACCGAATAACCGCATTACTTTCCGGAGAAATAGATCATCACAACGCAAAGGGACTTCGGCTCGAAATTGATTTCAGTATCCGGGAAGAACATCCCAGGGAACTTATACTTGATTTCTCGGAGGTTGATTTCATGGACAGCTCCGGTATCGGACTTGTTATGGGAAGATATAAACTTATGAAAGAATTCGGCGGGGCAGTAACCGTCAGAAATCCATCATCACAGATAAAAAAGGTGATGAAAATTTCCGGAATAGAAAAGCTTGCTGCAATTGAAACAAATCAGGAGATCAAAAGATGAAAACGATTAATGAAATGAAAATAAGCTTTATGAGCAAATCAGAAAATGAAGGCTTCGGAAGAACTGCCGTATGCGCCTTTGCCGCTCTTCTGGACCCTGAAATAGAGGATATAGCCGACATAAGAACAGCTGTATCAGAGGCTGTCACCAACTGTATCGTACATGCCTACCGTGAAAAAGAAGGCATAATTGAAATAACAGCAAGAATACTTGAGGGCAATGAGATTTACATAAGGATAAAAGACAAAGGCTGCGGTATTGCTGATGTGGAACAGGCAATGGAGCCTCTTTTTACGACCTCCCCGCACGAAGAAAGAGCAGGTCTCGGTTTTGCTGTTATGGAAAGCTTTATGGACAGCCTTAAAGTAAAAAGCGCAGTAAACAGAGGTACAGTTGTGACTATGAGAAAGAAGATCGGCAAGAATGATGAATAAACCGTCAGCTGAAGAACACCTCGGACTTGTCAGGCTATGCGCAAACCGTTTCAGATCACGCGGCATCGAATATGATGACCTGTATTCCGCAGGCTGCATCGGTCTGCTCAAAGCAGCAGAAGCTTTCGACTGTGAAAGAGGAGTAAAATTCTCGACCTACGCCGTTCCGGTTATACTTGGAGAAATAAAGCGTCTCTTCCGCGACGGCGGAACGGTAAAGGTAAGCAGAAGCCTTAAAGAGCTTTCACTGAAAACCGTAAAAGCAAGAGAAGAACTTTCCAAGGCCATGGGGAGAGAACCGACAATAAGCGAGCTTGCAAAACAGATGGGTACGGACGAATATATTGTTGCAGAAGCCTTATCGGTAAGTCTTCCTCCCGTTTCTCTGACAGACAGCTCAGAAGAGGACGGAAAACAGATAGACATTTCCGTTCCAGCACCCGATACAGAGATCGGAGATATAATTGCGCTGCGGCAGATAATGGATCTTCTTGAAGAAAAGGACAAAAAACTGATTATCATGCGCTATTACAAAGGCATGACGCAGTCCTCAACGGCAAAGGAACTTAATATGACTCAGGTACAGGTGTCGCGGCGTGAAAAAAAGCTGCTCACATTTATGCGTGAACAGCTTCTTGAATAATTATTTTGCCTCTGCTTCTTCTCTGAGTTCCCTGACTTTCGCCTCATACTTGTCCACCTGTTCTTTAACTTCAGGATTACGTGTAAGATCATAGGCTATGCGCAGATAGTAGAGAATTTCTTCCGGGCCTGCATTTTTATCAATGCAGTACTGTGCAAGGGAATATGCAATATTGTATACATCCGGATTAGGTCCGTTAGGAATATCATACTTTTTGAACGCCGCAAGGACTTCGTCCCTTAAAGGCGGAACGATCTTCTTCTTTGTTATTGACATAATGTGATGAAGCTCACCTGTTATTGCTTCATTCGGAGAATAAAGCATGCTTTCATAGTAAAAACAGATAGCTGAATCATAATCCTTTATCTCGATACAGTAATACCCCAGATCGCAGTAGCATCTTGCAATCTCATAAGGAGTTCTGGCAATTTTGAGCGTTTCGCGTATGCACGCAATAATATTGTCAGGCTCCATTTTTACTTTGTAAGTTTCAGTAAGCTCAAATCTCGGTTCAACATTGACCGGATTGAATCTGATCGCTTTTTTGAGAACCTCCTCCGCTTCATCATAACGTCTGAGTTCTACAAGCAGATAACCGTATGCTGCAAGGTAACGGGAAAAGTCAAACGGAGTACGCTCGTGCTTCTTTTCCGGTTTGAAAACCTGCATGTAAATATATTCATCGAGAGGATTTCTGAGCGAAAGCTTCAGCATATCATCAGTTTCGCTGAAATAAAGCTCAGCATGCTTTTCGATCTCTCCGAGGAGTGCTGCTGCATCCTCAAGCTTTTTTTCCTGCACAAGAGTGTTTGCCTTGCTGAAAGCCTCATCAAGACGCATACCCTTTATAAACATGGTTTTTCTGAGGATCTCTTTCTGATCGTCAGGCACAAGATCGAAAGTCAGTTCGCTGATCACCTTCAGAATTTCAGCTGCCTGTTCGTGGTTTTTATATGCTTCCGCCTGATTCTGGAGATACTTAACGTCGTGATACCTGTCCCCATTCATTCCTTTTTTTATTTCTTCAATAATACTGTCAACCATTATCTTACTCCCATTATAAATATGTACGCGGCTATGCATTCATGCATAGTCCCTTTTCAATCTCAGTCACCAAAAGAAATACCGAGATTTTTCGCTGTAATGACCAGCTGATCCTCAGGATCAACAAACTTGGTCTTTCCGGCAATATCATCAAGCTTGTTCGCAGTGATCTTTCCGCCTACCTTAGCAACAGATCTGCCGTACTTTTCCTGAGCGATAAGCTTTGCAGCATGAACACCGAACTGCGTTGCGAGAATCCTGTCATATGCGCTGGGGCTTCCGCCTCTGAGCATGTGTCCCGGAACGCATACTCTTGTTTCAAGACCTGTCTTGGACTGAATCTGAGCGGCGATTCTGTTTGTGGCAGTTGTCATTCCTGCCTCGGCACGGAGCTTAGCTCTCTCCTTCTTCTTCATCTTTGCTTCTTCCACATCAAAAACGCCTTCGGCAACAGCAACAATAGAGAAATTCTTCCCGCTTGCACTTCTTTTAAGAACAGATTCGCAGACCTTGTCAATATTATACGGTATCTCCGGAATAAGAATTATGTCAGCACCGCCGGCTATACCTGCATTAAGAGTGAGCCAGCCCGCCTTGTTTCCCATGATTTCGCAGAGCAGTATTCTTGAATGGCTGTTTGCAGTTGTATGAAGACGGTCAATTGCGTCAGTTGCAATATCAACGGCTGTATGGAAACCAAAAGTAACATCCGTTCCGTAAATATCATTGTCGATGGTCTTGGGAAGACCGATAACGTTAAGTCCCTCATCGGCAAGCAGCTTTGAGGTCTTGTGAGTTCCGTTTCCGCCGAGAGTAAGAAGACAGTCAAGCTTCTGTTTCTTGTATGTTTCCTTCATGTTTTTTACTTTATCAACATTATCCTCGCCGATAATAGTCATCATCTTAAAGGGCTGGCGCTTTGTTCCGAGGATCGTTCCGCCTCTTGTAAGAATACCTGAAAACTCATCAGGCGACATATCCCTGCAAAGATTATTGATAAGACCATAATAGCCGTTTGAGATTCCAACGATCTCGACATTATCAACGCCCATTCTCTCATAGCAGGCTTTTGCCACACCTCTTATTGTAGCATTAAGTCCGGGGCAGTCACCGCCGCTTGTAAGAATGCCGATTCTCCTTTTCATTATTTTATCCTCCCTTTACGCAAATTTAATTTGTTTAAAACCAATTAAGCAGTTAATGTTATTATAACAATTTTTATTAAAAATGTCAATAACGGTAATTTAATTTTACAGATATTTTTATATAGAGCAGATAATGCAGATAATAATGCCCGTCTGCCGTGGTGATAATAGCAAAATATAATTTGATCAGACCGAAAATGTCAGATACGCTGTCTTTGTAAATATTTTTTTATTTTTTCACTTATTGTACACATTCAGATAGTATAATAATATTGAATTATAAAATATGGATATAAAAATTCAGGATCAAAGGAGAATGAAAATGTATAAAATTCTTGTTGTTGATGACGAAATGAATATCAGACGTGTTGTGAAGGAATACGCTGAATTTGAAGGCTATGAAGTAGATGAAGCCGAAAACGGAATGGCAGCCATAGAAAAAGTCAGGAACAATGACTATGATCTTATCGTTATGGATATAATGATGCCTAAGCTGGACGGATTTTCCACCTGCAAGGAACTGAAAAAGTATAAGGATATTCCGGTTATAATGCTCTCTGCGCGAGGTGAGGAATACGACAAACTTTTCGGATTTGAGATCGGCATTGATGATTACGTTGTGAAGCCATTCTCCCCCAAGGAGCTGATGGCAAGGATCAAGGCTGTCATCAAAAGGAACAGCCATAATGAATCCTCCTCCCCTGAGAGAATGAAATTTGAAGGTCTTGAGATCGATATTGCAGGCAGAGAGGTTTATGTTGACGGCAAAAAGGCTTCCATGACACCAAAGGAATATGATCTGCTTTTCTATCTTGTAAAAAACAAGAATCTGGCTCTCACAAGAGACAAGCTCCTCGAGGAAGTCTGGGGCTATGATTTCTTCGGTGATGACAGAACTGTGGATACTCATATAAAAATGCTGAGAAACAGTCTCGGAGATTACAGAAAATTTATAGTTACACTGAGAGGAATGGGATATAAATTTGAATTCAGTCAGGAATAAACCGGAAATAAGTCTAAAGCTGAAAATATGGGAATATTTCCTGTTTTTTACATCAGTTGTTTTTTTGCTGCTCTGGTTTTTTCAGATCGTATTCCTTGAAAATTTTTATGAAGGCATGAAAATAGCCGATGTCAAAAAAGCTGCAATAGAAATAATATATGCATACGGCAAGGACGATTACAGCAATATGCTGACGGAAACAGCTTTAAAAAACGATCTTTGTATTGAAATTTCCGATAAATACTGCCGTACTCTTTACAGCAAGGACGCCCTCGGAAAAACATGTCTTATTCACGGCCCCGGATCTAAAAAAACAGAGTTTATATATAATCTTAAAGCCTCGGGCAAAAGCGCAGTTTACTATAAGGAATTCAACTCCACAATAGGCAGCAACACACTCGTTCTTGCCTCATATATCGGCAGTCCCGATAATCCCGAAGGCTATCTTCTTATAAACACTCCCCTTGCACCAATCGGTTCCACCGCTTCGATCATAAAACGTCAGCTGATTATTATCACTGCTTTTCTTATGATCATTGGTGTAACACTTGCATTTTTCATGTCAAAAAGAATTTCTGAACCAATCACAAAGATCACAAAATCCGCAGAACAGCTTGCCGCAGGTCATTACGATGTAAAATTTGAAGGAGACGGCTATCTTGAAATACAGCAGCTTGCAAGCACGCTCAGCTACGCAGGTCAGGAAATTTCCAGAGTGGATTCAATGCAGAGAGATCTCATCGCAAACGTTTCCCATGATCTGAGAACCCCGCTTACGATGCTGAAAGCTTATGCGGAGATGATACGCGACATATCAGGCGACAACCCACAAAAAAGAAACGAACATCTTGAAATTATAATTGAAGAGACCGACAGGCTTGCACTGCTTGTAAATGACATCCTGGATCTTTCCAAACTGGAAGACGGCAAGCAGGAGCTGAATTACAGCGAATTCAGCATAACAACTCTCATGAAAGAGATCATTGCAAGATATGACGGCATTTCAAAAAAATCCGGCTACAAAATCGAATTCACCCCTGATGAAGACCGGATCATCAGATGTGATGTGATCAAAATTCAGCAGGTCATATATAACCTTATTAACAATGCGGTAAACTATACGGGAGAAAACAAGCAGGTTTACGTCCGTCAGATCAACAAGCCCGGATGTATAAGAATCGAGGTTTCCGACACCGGACAGGGCATTTCACAGGAAAATATAAATCTTATTTTCGACAAATACTATCGTTCTGAAAATCATAAGCGTGAAGTGGTTGGAACAGGTCTTGGGCTTTCGATTGTAAAGGCAATACTCAAAAAGCATGCTTATGATTTCGGAGTTTCAAGCGTCATCGGAAAAGGATCCACCTTCTGGTTTGAAATAACAGATGTGATAGACGAAAGTGAAAAAGCAGAGAAAAAAGAAAAAAAATCAGGCAAGAGTGAAAAATAAAATTGTTTCAGATTTCTTTCAAGCCGCTTTCACACGGATTTCACAATGTACAGATATAATATGACCATACTCAGTAATGAGTATGAAGTTTAACGTTTACCCCAGCGTTAACTTAAAATCCCCAATAATCCCTATATCATGGCAAAAAGCTCCCTTTTAAGGGAGCTTTTTGTTTTATACATAAAAATACCCGGTCTGAAACTGAGACCGGATATTTTTTACTTTGCGGAAAAATCAATAATCGCTGAGAGTTATTCCGTTTTCTCCAAGAGGAATTTTATGATCAAGTCCTACGAATTTGCCGTCCTTCTGCCACAGAACTTCCTTTACAAACTCATATTTTTCAGTATCCCATGTCATAAAATCATCCTTGACAAGTCCTCCGGTATCACCGGAATTTGCATTGAAGCACCAGAAAGTATGATTTATCTTATTTTCACTTATAAGCTGCCTCAGATATGTCATCCACGTAACATTCGGCTCGGTCATGTAACCGCCCCACTCGCCTATAAGGAGAGGAGCAATATTCTTATCCTGGATGTAGAACCAGTTGTCATACCAGCAGTCCTCATAAAGGGAATCAAAAGTGTATCCCCCCTCAAACCAGGGCTGCTCATAAACAGCAGGACCGTAATCATGAGGAGAATAAACAAGCTTGTTCTGATATTTTCCGAGATCCACCGGATTATCGGCAACACCTCTTAAATTTCCGCCCCACCAGTTAAAGTAATAATCGTCCTCATTCTGAGAACTGAAATTTCCGTTCTTCTTTATATCCACAGGATAAATTTCGATTCCCTCAACCATTACAAGCACATTCGGATTTTTGCTCAGAACTGAATCTGCTGCCTTTTCAGCAATGTATTTCCAGTTGTCGGGATCCTTTGAATTATCCCATTTTGCACGCGGCGATTCATTCTGCTTGCCGTGAGGCTCATTTTCAAGGTCGTAGGCGATAATGGTATCATCGTTTTTATACCGCTCTGCCATCCATGCAAGTCCGTCAAGATAATCCTGCTCGCTTACATCCCCGTCAGTCCACAGCGGCTTCATGTGTCCCATAGAATCGGTAACGGCGCAGTGGATATCAATCATGATCTTTATACCGTTTGCGCGGCACTGCCCTATCACATAATCGAAAATCTCAAGACTGTTCATGCCTTCAAGGTATGAATTTGTAGCATTGTTATAGTTGGCTTCGGGATAAACTCCGTCCTCCCAGTTGTTTATAAGCTCAGTTGAAATAGGGATTCTCAGCAGATTGAATCCATGGTCCGCAATGCTCGAAAGGGACGAATTAAGATCACATGCCCACATACCGTCAAAACAGTTTGTGCCGGTATTGTAGCCGAACCAGTTGCATCCGGTAAGCCATACTTCCTTTCCCGATGAATCAACGATCTTATTTCCCTTTACAGAAAGCCAGTCATCTGAAGAAGGTTCAGAGACCTCCTTGGCTCCGGTATTGACTATTGCTTCACCGCCGGATGTGCTGCTGCCGCCTTGCTGTCCGGACTGCTGATCTGAGGAAGCCGCTCCTGCTGAAGCCCTGCAGACTGCCCCTGATATATCCGGTTCGGATGTTCCCGTGATCTGTATTCCGAATTCAACTGTTCCGCCCGCCTCAATTGTGTTATTATAGCTTTCAGGAACAACGGTGATTTTTCCTCCGCTGCATGTAATGCTTCCGCCCCAGCCGCCTGTAATATCCGCTTCCTCCGTAACGGGAATTTCCACTGTCCACGAGGAAACAGCCGCCGTCTGACTGTTTTTTATTGTTCCCTGATATTCATAGCAGGTTTTTCCGTCCGTTTCCCAGCTGTTGTTTAATTTAAGCTCAACATCAAGAATTATATCGCCTTCAGGTGTCAGAGCTTCAGCCATACTGCTTTCAGGTGCTGCACTTTCCGTAACAGAAGCCAAAGCCGGTTCTCCGCTGCTTCCCGAACCGCTGTCGCTGCATCCGGCAGCAGAAGACAAGGCCATGACTGCTGCAAGAATAAGAGCTGCTTTTCTTATTTTACGCATCTTTTTCCTCCTCATATATAAATGTTTCCGGGCAATACCTCATAATTGACGCCGTACATAAAACCATATTTGTTAACACCAGTTATGCTTTACCGCCTGCCTATATAATTATGCACCATAAAAAAACAAAAGTCAACGCAATTCAGAAGATAAATATTCACGAAATACGTCGCAAAACTGAATTTTTTTAGTCAATTTATATAATGACATATCATAAAAATAATGTTATAATGAAATAAGTATAGCATTTTGCATGTTACAGCAGTTTACAGTAAAAAATATAGAAAAGGCTAGTGATTATTTATGGCTAAGAATTACGATGTTATTATTGTCGGAAGCGGCGCAGCAGGTCTGTATTCCGCAATCAACCTTCCCCCCGAACTGAACGTTCTGCTGATCTCCAAGCGCGAGCTCAAGCTCTGCAACTCAGCACTTGCACAGGGAGGCATCGCAGGAGTTTACAATTCCCCCGATGATAACATCCAGCTGCACCAGAATGACACCATGATCGCAGGAGGCTTCAAAAACAATACTGAATCAGTGCATATCCTTGTTTCGGAAGCGGCAGATGCGATAGAATCCCTTATAAATCTCGGCGTTGATTTTGACAGGACCGAAGACGGCGAGCTTCACAGAACTCTCGAAGGCGGACACTGCCGTCACAGGATCTTTCACCACAAGGACGCAACAGGCTATGAAATTGTTTCAAAGCTTCTGGATAAGGTAAAGTCCATGCCCAATGTCGACATCCTTGAAAACACATATCTGTGCAGCATGAAGAAAACATCCACAGGCTTTTCATGCGACACATGGCACAGCGGCGAATACACTTCGTACAACTGCCACTTCATGATTCTTGCAACCGGCGGCATCGGACGTGTTTATGAATACACAACAAATTCCGCTATTGCAACAGGCGACGGAATAACCATGGCATACGAAATCGGTGCGGACATAAAGAATCTCAGTCTTGTTCAGTTCCACCCCACAGCGTTCAACAACGTAAAGACAAGGGAATGCTTCCTTGTTTCCGAATCGGTAAGAGGCGAGGGCGCTTATCTTCTCAATAAAAACGGAGAGCGCTTTATGCATAACTATGACGACAGGCTGGAGCTTGCCCCCAGAGATGTTGTTTCGCATTCAATTATACTTGAAAGCAGAAAACTCGGTTCCACAGAGTTTTACCTCGATATCTCAAGGAAGGATCCTGAATTCATCAGAAACCGTTTTCCTATGATCTATGAAAATCTTCTGAAACAGGGCTTTGATATGACAACTGACAGGATACCTGTTTTCCCCTGCCAGCATTATCTCATGGGCGGTATCAATGTTGACAGCTATTCAAGAACTAAAATAGACGGTCTCTACGCCGCAGGCGAATGCTCACACACAGGAGTTCACGGCAGCAACAGACTTGCAAGCAACTCCCTGCTTGAAGCTCTTGTTTTCTCCAGACGTGCAGCTGTTGATATTGCAGAAAAAAATCAGTCTTCAAAAGACGGATTTGAGGACTGCGAATTTGAACACGACAGCAATGCCGTTCCGATCCCTCACGGATTCCGCACTGAAATACGCCGTATTATGCAGAGCAGCTACTTTGTAATTCCGGATAAAAAGACTGCTGTTGAAGGCTTTGAACGTGTAAAGCAGATCAAAAACGAACTCACCTCCGGCAACTACATAGTAAACCCTGATTATATCGAGGCAAAGTCCCTTGCAACTGTTGCATACCTAATTTTAAAAGAAGTTATATGAAAGGATTTTTTATTTATGCTTAATCAGATTTATATAGACAATATTATTAATACGGCTCTCACAGAGGACATAAACTATATTGACGTCACAACAGATAATCTCATTCCTGACGATCACAAAAGCAACGCATTTTTCATTGCAAAGGATGACGGCGTTCTTTGCGGCATAGACATTGCAATGAGAGTTTTTGAGCTTGCAGGCGGAAATGTTACAGGAGAGATTCTGATAAAAGACGGAACAGCAGTAAAAAAAGGTGATATAATCG
This sequence comes from Porcipelethomonas sp., assembly GCA_051881915.1. Lineage (GTDB taxonomy): Bacteria > Bacillota > Clostridia > Oscillospirales > Ruminococcaceae > Porcipelethomonas. The sequence goes on from JBJEQV010000075.1 coordinate 18,653, forward strand.
CAAATCTGAACGGCAGCACAAAAACACTTCTGAAGGGCGAAAGAACTGCACTGAACATCCTTCAGCATATGTCCGGCATTGCTACCGCTACAAATAAATGCGTAAAGCTTGCGGAAGGCACCAACGCCAAAATCACAGATACAAGAAAAACTCTCCCGGGACTCAGAGCGCTCCAGAAATACGCTGTAACAATGGGCGGAGGAAGAAACCACCGCTTCAACCTCTCGGACGGAGCTATGCTCAAGGATAATCATATTGACGCATACGGTTCGATCACAGGCGCAGTTACAGCGCTCAGGGAAAAATCCGGACATATGGTCAAGACAGAGGTTGAAGTCCGCAACTTTGAGGAGCTTCAGGAGGCTCTTGACAACAAGTGCGAAATCATAATGCTGGATAACATGTCCCCTGAGGATATGAAAAAGGCGGTTGAACTGACAGCAGGACGCGCTCTCCTTGAAGCCTCCGGAAATATAACACAGGAAAATCTGAGGGAAGTTGCACTTACAGGTGTTGACATCATATCTCTTGGTGCACTGACTCACTCAGTCAGATGTTTCGACATATCAATGAGAATCAAAACAGCCGAATAACGCAGTACTTTTATGTAATGCCGTAAATCAAGAACGTGAGGTACTCATGAACAAAAAATTCTCATTCAGCAGCAACAGGCTTGCAAAGACAATCGTTTACAGCGGTGCGATCCTGATCATTATCGCATTCGTAATACTGAGATATGAAGGTTTTTTCGCCATCATATCCAAGGTAATGAACATTCTTCGTCCGATAATTCTTGGATGTATCATTGCCTTTGCTCTGAACCGTCCTCTGAATTTTTTTCATATCAGATTCAGAAAATTGTTCACCGGGATCAGAAACTCAGTTCTTAAAAGCCGGAAAAAACCGGTCTCAGACAAAATGGTCTCCGGAAAAGCACCGTTTGCATGTGCATGCTTTACAACTTATCTTGTTACAATTGCCGTTATGACAGGCATAATATGTTTTATAATCCCTCAGATTTCTGACAGCTTTGTTCTTTTCAAAGAAAATATAAACAGCTATACAGACAATCTGAACAACCTTTTAAATTCAGGCAAATTCCGTATAAACGAGATTATAAGTTCAAAAATCGACTTTAATAAGTTTATTGAACAGATCAATGAAAAGCTTGCATCCTTGTCAGAGTATATACCCACAGTAATATCAAAAACCTATGATATCACCTCCAGTATAATTTCTGTTGTAGTAGATCTGGTACTCGGCTGTGTTTTCTCAGTTTATATTCTCATGGACAAGAAAAACCTGAAAAAGCACGCAAAATTCCTCAGCCGCCTGGTACTGAAAGAAAAACACTACCCGAAATTTGAAAAGATCATGGCAATGTCATATAATACTTTCGCAAATTTTATTTCCGGACAGATCACTGAGGCAGTCATTCTCGGGATCATGTGCTTTTTCGGAATGACTATACTGAGGTTTGAATATGCTCCGCTCATAAGCGTTATAATAGGAATCACAAATATGATACCTGTTGCAGGACCTATTCTCGGAACTATTCCATGTGCGCTCCTGCTTCTTCTCGTGAATCCCGTCCATGCTGTCTGGTTTGTAGTTTTTGTTATTGTTATCCAGCAGATCGATTCAAATCTTATTTATCCTAAGGTCGTAGGAAATTCAGTAGGCCTCCCTGCTTTATGGGTGCTGGCTGCAATCACGGTCGGCGGAGGACTTGGCGGTGTCATAGGAATGGTACTCGGAGTCCCGGTAGTTTCCATTATTTATGCCATGATAAAAGAAAAGCTTGATTCAGAAGGATCAGATGCTGACGAAACACTAAAATCATGATAAAAATAAAAACTGTCTGTTTTAATCACAGACAGTTTTTTCATTATGCTCTTTCCTTGATAGCGTTTTTAGCCTTGTTTACTATTACTTTATCGTTTTCATAGGTAAGAATGTTGCAGGCATATCCGATATCGACCCATTTTATGTCGGCAATCTCCTCGACCTGAGGCGTATAATCGAAATTCTTAGCCTTCGCAAGAAAATATACAACGACCTTTTGGGTATCTTTTTTCGGAGAATATGAAACGGTTTCCCTGAAAGAGGTGTCAAGAATCACGTCAATTCCCGTCTCTTCCATAATCTCCCTGTGTGCTGTTTCAGCTTCCGTTTCATTTCCTTCAACGTGACCCTTTGGAAATGACCAGTGACCGCTGTTAACATGTTTGATCAGCAGGATCTCTGTATTTCCGTGAAATTTGCGATAAACTATTGCTCCGCAGGATTTCTCATGAAGCATATCATTTTTCCTTTCTTTAAGTTGTTATTGCTAATATTATACCACATATATTACAGTTTGTCCATAACTTTTAACAATAAATATTATGACAGTTGACAAAAAAAACAAACAGTGATATACTGATACTATAAAATAATCTTCAGGGCAGGGCTGATTTCCCTACCGGCGGTAAAGTCCGCAAGCCGTAAGGCACGATCCGGTGAAATTCCGGAACCGACAGTAAAGTCTGGATGAGAGAAGATGCAATAGCGTGATCTGCCCGTAATGTTTTTGTGACATTTACGGGTCTTTGTTTTTTTAGTCCTGATGCATCATGTATCGGGATTTTTGTTTTCGGAGGTGCATATGGACAAATATGATTTTATGCAGCAGGCCATAAATGAAGCAGAAAAAGGAATCGGATTTGTGAATCCCAATCCGCTGGTAGGAGCTGTGATAGTAAAGGACGGCAGGATAATAAGCCGTGACTATCATCACAGATACGGCGAATTTCATGCCGAAAGAAATGCCATATGCAGCTGCAAAGAAGATATGAACGGCGCAGAAATATATGTTACCCTTGAGCCCTGCTGTCACTACGGAAAAACACCCCCATGCACAGAGGCAATTATCGGCAGCGGCATAAGGAAGGTCTATATAGGTTCTGACGATCCAAATCCCTTTGTTGCGGGCAAAGGCGCCGAAATACTCAGAAACAGCGGGATAGAAGTCGAAACAGGGATACTGAAAGACGAATGCGACAGACTCAACGAGATTTTCTTTCATTTTATAACCCATAAAACCCCCTATGTAATTATGAAATATGCCATGACTGCCGACGGAAAGATCGCATGTGCAAACGGAGAATCAAAATGGATTACAGGAAAAACTGCAAGAGATCATGTTCAGATGAGCCGTCTGAGATGCGCGGGGATCATGGCAGGAGTCGGGACGGTAATAAAAGACGATCCCATGCTCACATGCCGTCTGAAAAACGGAAGGAATCCTGTCAGAATAATCTGCGACAGTCATCTGAGAACTCCGTTTGGCAGCAATATTGTAAGAACCGCTTCTGAAGTGCCTACCATCTTAGCATGCCTTGAAAACGCGGAGGGCCAGGAAAAATATATGAGTTCAGGGGTTCAGATATTGCATATTCCCGAAAAAAACGGACACATTGACCTTAACATACTGATGCAGAAGCTGGGCAGTCAGAATATAGACAGTGTCCTTCTTGAAGGTGGCGGCGAGCTTAATTACAGCGCCCTCGAATCAGGTATTGTAAACAAGGTCGAAGCTTACATTGCACCTAAAATTTTCGGAGGAATCAACGCCAAAACACCTGTGAGCGGAACAGGCGTATGCTTTCCGTCTGACGCCTTTATGCTTGAGGCTCCTGAAATAAGCCGCTTTGATGATGATATACTTATCGAATGGAGAGTGAAATAAATGTTTACGGGAATAATTGAAGAAATCGGTACTGTCCTGTCGGTAAGCCGCAGCTCACAGAAAGCACAGATAACTTTAAGCGCCGTGAAAATTTTTGACGATCTTAAGCTTGGAGACAGCGTTGCAGTAAACGGAGTATGTCTCACCGCTGCAAACATACGCGGAAATACGTTTACAGCAGACGTTATGAACGAAACATTTTCAAGAAGCTCCCTTGCAGAGCTCAAATCCGGAAGCCATGTAAACCTGGAAAGGGCAATGGCGGCTGACGGAAGATTCGGAGGACACATTGTTGCAGGCCATGTTGACGGTACAGGAACGATCTCAGAAATAAAAAAGGACGATAACGCAGTCCGTTACCAGATAAATACATCACCCGAAATCATGAAATATATCATAGAAAAGGGTTCGGTTGCGATCGACGGAATCAGTCTCACGGTTACTGAAACAAATCCGCAGAGCTTCGGGATCTCAGTAATTCCGCACACAATAAAAGAAACTGTTCTTTCCGAAAAACAGGTCGGAAGCATTGTAAATCTTGAAAATGATATGATAGGAAAATATGTTGAAAAGTTCCTGTCACTCAGGGAATCCAAACCCAAAAAAGAAAGCACAATAACGATGGATTTCCTTGCAAAAGCAGGATTTTGATTCTTACTCCGGTCACAAATACGATCGGACACAGTATAAGGAGGTATCACAATGTTTGAGTACAATACAGTTGAAGAAGCACTCGAGGATCTGAGACAGGGAAAGCTTATCCTTGTAACTGATGACGATGACAGAGAAAACGAAGGCGACCTTATCTGCGCCGCTGAATTTGCTACTACTGAAAACGTGAATTTCATGGCAATGCACGCAAAAGGTCTTATCTGTATGCCCATGAGCGAAAAATATATAAGAAAACTGAGACTTCCTCAGATGGTTGACTGCAATACCGACAATCATGAAACAGCATTCACTGTTTCAATTGACCACATAAGCACAACAACAGGTATTTCCGCAGCCGAACGCTCAGTTACAGCCATGAAATGTGTTTCAGACGATGCAAAGCCTGAGGATTTCAGACGCCCCGGACACATGTTTCCGCTCCTTGCAAAGAAAAACGGAGTTCTGGAAAGGAACGGTCACACCGAAGCAACCGTTGATCTCATGAGGCTTGCAGGACTTAAAGAATGCGGTCTGTGCTGTGAGATCATGCGCGATGACGGTACGATGATGAGAACGCCTGAGCTTCAGAAAATGGCTGAGCAGTACGGTCTTAAATTTATCACAATAAAAGCACTCCAGCAGTACAGAAAAGTAAACGACAAGCTTGTTGAATGTGTTGCCGTAACAAAAATGCCCACTAAATACGGTGAATTCAAAGCTTACGGATATGTAAACAAACTCAACGGAGAACACCATGTTGCACTTGTAAAAGGGGATATCGGCAATGGAGAGGATATTCTCTGCCGTGTTCATTCCGAATGCCTTACAGGTGACGCATTCGGTTCCATGAGGTGCGACTGCGGACAGCAATTTGCGGCAGCCATGACGCAAATTGAAAAAAACGGCAGAGGAATACTGCTCTATCTTCGTCAGGAAGGGCGAGGAATCGGTCTTATTAACAAACTCAGGGCATATGAGCTTCAGGACTCAGGCATGGATACATGTGAAGCAAATCTTGCTCTCGGTTTTGACGAAGATCTGAGGGAGTATTATATCGGTGCACAGATTCTGCGTGATCTGGGAGTCAGATCAATGGATCTGCTTACAAACAATCCGCTGAAAATCGAGGGACTTTCCGATTTCGGCCTTGAAATCAGGAAACGTGTTCCCATCCAGATGGAAGCTACCAGGTATGATGAGTTTTATCTGAAAACCAAGCAGAAAAAAATGGGTCATATTTTAAATTATTAATATAATAAAGGAGAAAAATTATGAAGGTTTATGAGGGAAAAGTCGTATCAGAGAATATTAAAATCGGTATCGTTGTTGCCAGATTCAACGAGTTTATTACTTCAAAGCTCCTGAGCGGAGCCATCGACGGACTTGAAAGACACAATGTAAATCAAAATGACATTGACGTTGCATGGGTGCCGGGAGCATTTGAAATCCCGCTTATCGCATCCAAAATGGCTAAAAGCGGAAAGTATGACGCTGTTATCTGTCTGGGTGCAGTTATAAGAGGTTCGACCTCCCACTATGACTATGTTTGCAGCGAGGTTTCAAAGGGAATCGCCAATGTTTCCCTGAATTCAGATATTCCTGTAATGTTCGGCGTTATCACAACAGAAAACATTGAACAGGCAATAGAACGTGCAGGTACAAAGGCAGGCAACAAGGGATATGACTGCGCTCTGGGTGCGATCGAAATGGTCAACCTGATAAGAGAAATCGAAGCATGATAAATCTTATATTTGATTATGACGGAACGCTTCATGACTGTGCAAAAATCTACATTCCCGCATTCCGTACCGGATACAGACTGCTGACAGAATCGGGACTTGCGGAATACAGGTATTATACAGACGATGAGATAGCAGACTATCTGGGATATTCACCCAAGGCCATGTGGGAACGGTTTATGCCGGAGCTTGCCGACATTGAAAAGGAAAAATACAGTAAAATCATAGGGGATATTATGCTTGAGGATATAAGATCCGGCAAAGCAGTTCTTTATGATGGCACGGCTGAAACCCTGAGTCTCCTTTGCAGCAAAGGATACAGGCTTATTTTTCTCAGCAACTGCGCACATGATTATATGGAAGCACATACAAAAGCCATGGGGCTTGACCGTTTCTTTTCCGGATTTTACTGCACAGGCGATTTTAATATGAAACCGAAATATGAGATATTTGAAACCATAAAAAGAGATTTTGAGGGTAAATTTGCCGTTATCGGTGACAGATTCCTTGATTTACAGGTAGCTGAGCGCCACAGCCTCAAATCTGTCGGCTGCGCTTACGGGTACGGAAGCTGTGAAGAACTGAAAAACGCTGACGTTATTGTAAATTCAGTAAAGGAAATTCCCGATGCATTACGAAAAATCGGATTATAGTATTACAGACATAAGCAAATCAAAAAGCCTTCCTGTCCCCTGCTTATAGCTCACGAATCTGTATTCAAAACTTTTCCGGGATAAAAAAAGCCTGAGAAGAAAACCGTTCCTCTCAGGCTTCAGGCAACACCACACAATCATTAACGCTGATTGTGAGATGTTGCCTGTAATTATTTATTGCGCTGTCTTCCATACATCATTTCTATTCTCCGTGCTGCTTTTGCAGTTCAAGAAACTCTTCTGCAAGGCGCTTTGCATCATCATACGTCTCAAGACTGTAACACTTAGAACGGAAAAGCGCCGCTCCGTAAAGCCCTTTCATATACCATGATGCATGCTTTCTGGCTTCTTTCATGGCCTGTGCCGAGTTTTCTTCACCTTTCTGACTGAGTATAAGACGAATATGATAAAGCATCTTTTCCATTCTCTCCTCAATGGAAGGCGGTGTGTATGGTATTCCCCTGAAATAGCTGCTGATTTCCCGGAATATGAAAGGATTTCCGTATGTGGCACGGCCTATCATCACAAGGTCGCAGTTTGTCTGCCTGTACATTTCAAGGCAGTCCTCAAGAGTTTCCACATCTCCGTTTCCTATAACAGGAACTGAAACATTCTCTCTGACCTGTCTTATTATATCCCAGTCTGCCTTTCCGGAATACATCTGATCCCGCGTTCTTCCGTGAACGGCAATGGCATCCGCTCCGGCCTGTTCCATTGCCTTTGCAAATTCCACAGCGTTTACAGAATCACCGTTCCAGCCCTTGCGTATCTTAACGGTAACAGGGACGGCGGATACTCTTTTTGCCGCTTTAACTATTTCGGAGGCGGTCTTTATATCTTTCATAAGCGCACTTCCGGAATTGTTGTTCACAACTTTAGGAACAGGACAGCCCATATTGATGTCAAGAATATCCGGATTAAAGTTCATACATATCTCTGCTGCCTTTTCAATAAATTCAGGCTCTCCGCCAAAGATCTGGAGCGCCATGGGACGCTCTTTTTCAGTAACAGTACAAAGCTCCGCAGTTTTATTGTCATTGTAGCAAAGCCCCTTTGCGGATACAAGCTCGCTTACTGTATAGCATGCGCCCTCCTCACGGCAAAGAATACGGTATGCTCTGTCAGCAACGGAAGCCATAGGAGCCAGAGCGGCAGTTTTTCCGATTTTAACTTTCCCTATCTTTAAGTAATCCATTATCTTCTCCCTTATAATTGCTTATATTATTTTATCACATTTTTTTGCAAAAGGATAGAGTTTTAATAAAAAATCTGTTATAATAGTAAAGTAGTGTAAATACATAAATGATTCATACAGGAGAAAAATATGAAAATTCTTGCAATAGACGGAAACAGTATCTTAAACCGTGCATATTACGGAATAAGACAGCTTACAAATAAAAACGGCGTTTACACCAACGCCATATTCGGGTTTCTGAATATTTATTTTAAAAATACAGAGGAGGTAAATCCGGACGGCGCGGTGGTCGCATTTGACATGCGTTCTCCTACGTTCAGGCATAAAGCGGTAAGCTCTTATAAGGCTAACCGCAAGGGTATGCCGGAGGAGCTTGCCCAGCAGCTTCCTCTAATAAAGGATATACTCAGGTATATGGGAATAAGCGTTATTGAATGCGAGGGCTATGAAGCTGACGATATTCTTGGTACAATCTCAAAAAAATGTTATGACAGCGGAAATGAATGCTGCATACTGACCGGAGACAGGGACAGCCTTCAGCTTGTAAATGACAGGGTAACTGTCCGCCTTGCCGCAACAAAGGAAACAAAAATTTACACTCCTGAAAGCTTTCAGGAGGAATACGGATTTGAGCCGGTTCATCTTATTGACCTGAAAGCGCTTATGGGTGACAGCTCCGATAATATTTCCGGTGTCCCGGGTATAGGACAGAAAACTGCTTCAGGTCTGATCGGTCAGTGGAAAACTATTGAGAATCTTTATGAGCATCTTGACGATGCAGGTCTTACAAAGGGTGTTCGCACAAAGCTTGAAAACGGCGCAGAAGCGGCAAAGGAAAGCAAGTGGCTCGCTACAATATGTCTGGAAGCGCCTATAGGGATAACACCGGAGAACTGTGGTTTCAAAGAAACCGATACGGAAAAGCTCCGTGAGATCCTTACTGAACTTGAGCTTTTCAAAATGCTGAAAAAATTTGAGCTTGATCCTGCGGAAATCAAGCCTGAGGAAACTGCTGCACTTGTGCAGACCGAGGTTTCAGAGATTGAACTGGACGAAAAAATCCTGGAAGATCTGCTGAGCAGCGAGCGTGTTTATTATACTTTTGACGGCAAAGTACTGAGAGTCTGCGGCATTACGGAAGAAAACCTCTGCAAGGTTTACTGCACTGAAAGAAAAGAATTAATACTGAAGCTTCTTTCCTCCTCTGCGGCAAAATACACATTCAGAGCAAAACCGCAGTACAGGTTTGCTATGGAAAACGGAATTGTGCCTGAAAATCTTGCCTTTGACGGTGAGATCGCAGCATATCTTCTCGATCCGTCATCTTCGGAGTATACAGTGGAAAAGCTTTGTTTCAGATACTCTGTTCCGTACTGCCAGCATGAGACCTGTGCAGATACGGCAAGTCTTAAATCACTTTGCGATTTTCTTGAAAAGGAAATTGAAAATCAGAATATGCATACTCTGATGTATGATATAGAACAGCCGCTTATTGAAACGCTTGCTTCCATGGAGCATGAAGGAGTAGGGGTGGATTCCGACGGTGTGCGGCGTTTCGGAGAAGAGCTGAAAGCGGAGATTGACGGCATACAAAGTCAGATCCATGAGATGTGCGGCAGAAAATTCAACATCAGTTCCCCTAAACAGCTCGGAGAAGTTCTCTTTGAAATGGGACTTCCGCTTAGAAAGAAAACGAAAACCGGTTTTTCCACAAATGCTGATGTGCTCGAGGAGCTCAGAGACAAGCATCCTGTCATTGATCTGATACTGAAGTACAGACAGTATACAAAGCTCAATTCCACTTATGTTGAGGGACTCCTGAAAACAGTCGGCAGAGACGGAAGAATACACAGTGTATTCAAACAGACCGAAACCAGAACCGGACGAATTTCATCGACCGAACCCAACATGCAGAATATCCCTGTCAGAACTGAGCTCGGACGTGAAATGAGAAAGTTTTTCGTGGCACAGAACGGAAAAGTTCTTCTTGACGCCGATTACAGCCAGATCGAGCTGAGGATCGTTGCTCATATCTGCGGCGATGAAACAATGATAAATGGCTTTAAGGAAGGTGCTGACATACACACCTCAACGGCGGCGCAGGTTTTTGGTCTTCCTGAGGAAATGATAACACCGGAAATGAGAAGTGCGGCTAAAGCCGTCAATTTCGGAATAATTTACGGAATAGGAGCGTTTTCACTTTCAAAGGATATTAACGTAAGTGTATATGAGGCTAAAAAATATATCGAAGATTATATGCGCAATTTCCCGAAGGTTGAAAAATTCATGAACGACACCATAGAAAGCGCTGTAAAAAACGGTTATGTCACAACAATGTTCGGCAGAAAACGCTATATTCCGGAGCTCACAGCCTCAAACAAAAACATGCAGGCAGCAGGAAGACGAATCGCTATGAACACACCAATCCAGGGCAGCGCTGCGGATATAATAAAAATCGCCATGGTGAAGGTATACAGACGGCTGAAAGAGGAAATCCCCGGCGCAAAGCTTATTCTTCAGGTGCACGATGAACTGATCGTTGAATGTGAAAAAAAGGATGCAGCAGCTGCTGCCGCAATCCTTTCGGAAGAAATGGTAAATGTATGCGAACTGAAGGTTCCTCTTATTGCAGACGTTAACACGGGAGAAACATGGTATGAAGCTAAAGGCTGATGTTCTTGCGGCAAGGCCTGCACAGGCAGCTGCAATTGCCGGGATCGAAAAGCAGTGCATTCCCGGCGGCTGGTCAGAAAAATCATTTCTGGAAGCAATGAAACAGGAAAATTCGGTTTTTCTTTCCGCAGTTTCAGAGGGAGTGACTGTCGGATTTATAAACGGAAGCGTTGTTTCAGATGAAGCCGAAATTATGAACATTGCGGTTCTTCCCGAATACAGACACAATGGATTTGCAGATAAGCTTATTGGACGATTTTGTGCAGAAGCAAAGGAAAAAGGCGCCCAAAAGGTATTTCTGGAGGTTCGTGAAATGAATTCTCCTGCAAGAAAGCTTTACGAAAAGCACGGGTTTGAAATATGCGGAAAACGTAAAGGCTATTACAGAGAACCTTCCGACAATGCAATTATAATGATGAAAAATATAAAAGACGGTGATTAGAATGAGAATACTTGGAATAGAAAGCTCATGTGATGAAACGGCTGCTGCTGTTTCTGAAAACGGAACTAAGATACTTTCCTCGGTGGTTTCCACACAGATCGAGGAGCACAGAAAATACGGAGGAGTTGTTCCCGAAATTGCCTCCAGAAGACATTGTGAAAATATTCTTGGAGTGACAAAGAATGCTCTTGATCAGGCGGGATTAGGACTTTGTGACATTGATGCAATCGCTGTTACATATGCTCCCGGGCTTATAGGCGCACTTCTGGTAGGCGTTAATTTTGCCAAGGGACTCAGTATGGCATCAGGGAAGCCGCTTGTTCCCGTTCATCATATAGCAGGGCATATTGCAGCAAACTATATCGTCCACCCTGAGCTTGAGCCGCCTTACCTCTGCCTTGTTGCAAGCGGCGGTCATTCACATATTGTTGAAGTCTGCGATTATACGAAATTCCGCGTTATAGGCCGCACAAGAGATGATGCAGCCGGAGAATGCTTTGACAAATGCGCAAGAGCAATGGGTTTTCCTTATCCGGGCGGCGTTCAGATCGACAAAGCAGCCGAAACAGGTGATCCTGACGCTTATGTCCTTCCCCGTCCAAAGGTCACCGGCAGCGAGTATGATTTCAGCTTTTCAGGACTGAAAACATATGTTATCAATCTTTTGCATAACAGCAGCCAGAAAGGAACTGAGGTAAACAAAAATGATCTGAGTGCAGCTGTTCAGAAGACGATCTCCGGAATTCTGTGTGAAAAGACCATAGCGGCAGCAAAGAGCCTTGGTTATAATAAAATTGCAGTTGCCGGAGGTGTTTCGGCAAACAGCGGAGTAAGAAACGCATTTGAAAAGGCATGTTCTGAAAATAAAATGAAGCTTTATCTCCCGACCCGTGACCTGTGCGGAGACAACGGCGCTATGATAGCCTGTCAGGGATATTATAATTTCCTTGCAGGACATAGAGCAGATGAAAGTCTCAATGCCATAGCAACTCTCTCGCTCGAAGAGATATGACAAATACAACTGAACTGATTATGTATAAGGAACTGAAATATTGTTTGTCCGAAGCCACAGGACATGCAGATATTTTATATAATCTGTCATCTTTTTCTGCGGTCATTTGAAACATGACTGTAATGCTTCTTCTTGTTTTTATACATAAGCTTATCGGCTTCAGTCAGCTGAGCATTGATATCACTGTTTTCTGAACGCCATGATGTTCCTATGGAAATGCTTATTTCATGACTCTCCATGCTGCTGCATACAGTTTCTATTGCGTTTTCAAATTCATACTTGTCCATATCATTTACGATAACTGCAAATTCATCTCCGCCGATTCTGAAAGTTCTGCCTCTGAATACGTTATCTATATTCCGGGCGGTATCCTTTATTAATTTGTCGCCTGCTTTATGTCCAAAGCGGTCATTTATTATTTTCAGTCCGTTCAGGTCAAAATACGCAATTCCCAGTTTTTCCTGCTTTTCGATGCTGTATTCTTCTACGATCTGATTGAACTTATTTCGGTTATAAATTCTTGTCAGAGTATCCTCAAAGCTTAAACGCCTGAAAAATTCCTGATTTTTTCTTCTTTCAAGACTGTCTTTTATAAAAAATGTTACAGATGAAAGCAATGAAAAATCCCTGTAATTTATCTTAGGGTTATCAACGCCAAGAAAACCTGTGATCACATCATCTTCAAAAATCGGAACGGCAATCAGGCTTTCAATATTCTGATCATACAGGATTTTATAGGTGTCAGTTTCTTCATTTACATCTTTTTCAATATCAGAAATATAGAACATTCCGACTCTTTCAAATTCATTTATCCATGGTTGTATTACTTCAAGCGGAACATTCTGAAGATTGTAAATCTCTTTTGTCACACCTTCTGCAGCGTATTCATATGAGTTTGAAGTTGTCTGGTTCTGGTAGTTTATCTCAAACAGATACGCACGGTCACCCTTAAAATAATTATTGAGAATTTTAAGAAGGTTATCTATCGCAGTATTAATGTCAGAATAAGATGACAGTTCCTTTATGCAGCTTATCAGAGTATTTGAAATCAACAGCTGTTTATCCAGCTGTGTTTTTCTTTTAATGAGGTTGTAGTGATTTATCAGGCTGAAAATGAAATACAATATTAAAATTATAATATCTATTATGCTTATGATCAGCAGTATTTTTTTAACTTCCAGAAGACTTGAAAATGCCACATCTTCCTGAACAACAATCAGCAGCTCCCAGTCAAATATCCCCACCGGAGTATAATACATATATGAATCCGCTCTGTTCACTTCAGAAACATAAGCGACAGCACCTGTACGGGCGTTTTTCACATCATCTATAAGATCGACATTTTCATAACCTTTTTTAGTCTGACGTTTTTTCATATCATACATATTGCCAAGCGAATCATGCCAGTCATCCATAATAAAGCTGCCGTCAGAATAATCAACTATGCATGTGAATGCTTTTCCGTTATAAGCCTCCGGCTGAAATATCTCAGGAAGCTCACTGCAGTCAATAACACCGCAAATCACAGCCGCTGTTTCACCATTCCGGACAACAGGAACGTAATAAGTAACCACCTGTTCCTCTGAATCAATATCGTTGTGTCTTGCAGAAATGTGCTCTCCTTTTTCTGCGATTTCATCAAATGAAACATCCGCAGCCTTGATCTTATCTCCCGACTGCATTAAAATAGTGTTGTCAGGATAGAGCAGATCAATTCTGCTGAATATTGTCATATGCTGAAACGAATCAATATGATCTTTGATGGGGTCAGGTGAGTTGACCCGTTTTTCCTGAACCATCGCATCTGCTGCAAGTCTGAGTATATTGATATTATCATTGATCCTCATTCTTATTTCATTATTGACGGACTGTGCAGAATCCTCGAGTATCTGCCAGCAATGCCCCTCCTCAATATCAGCAATTTTTTTATATGAAAACGAAGATACAGTTATAACCGCTGCAGTTATAACAGACACAACAAGCATTTTTTTAAATGTATTGCTGAAAAATTCTTTTATATGCATACTATATCATCCTTGATTTGTTATTTTTTCTTTTTTTGATATTATTGTAACATAATTCACATAAAAAATCAATTCAAAAAAATTCAATTCTTTGATAATTCTTATTAACCCATAAACAATTCAGACATAACAGCATAAATATGAAATACAAATAATGATTCCTTATGATTCCGCTTATTTTTCATGAAAAATAAAGTTTCTGTGCCGAAAACAACTGTATCTTGTGAAAAAACAATGAAAGTTGTTATTAATTTCACAATACAGCAAAATTCTATTGACATCAGGGCGAAAAAATATTATAATAGAAAGTGAAATGAATGATGAAACACTGTTTCATCATTCACTTATACTGACGCATGTATGAGAATACGTGCAATTACATTCAAGGAGGAAAATACAATGTCACTGACTAAAAACCCCAATGTGTTAAAATGGGTTGACGAGGTAGTAGCCCTCACAAAGCCTGATCAGGTAGTATGGATTGACGGAAGCAAGGAGCAGCTTGACGCTCTTAAAAAAGAAGCTATTTCAACAGGAGAAATGATTGAACTCAATCAGGAAAAACTTCCGGGATGTCTGTATCACAGAACTCTTCCGAATGACGTAGCCAGAGTTGAAGACAGAACTTTCATCTGCTGCAAGAACAAGGAAGATGCAGGTCCGACAAACAACTGGTGTGATCCTCAGGAAATGTATGCAAAGCTCACACCTATGTATGACGGTGTTATGAAGGGCAGAACAATGTATGTTATCCCTTACTCAATGGGTCCTATCGGTTCACCTCTCGCAAAGGTAGGCGTTGAAGTAACAGACTCTATCTATGTTGTTCTCAATATGAACATTATGACAAGAATGGGCAAACAGGCATTTGAAAACCTCGGTGATACATCTAATGACTTTGTCCGCGGTCTTCACTCAAAGGCTGACGTTGATCCTGAAAAGAGATATATCGTTCAGTTCCCTGAAGACAATACAATCTGGTCTATAAACTCAGCTTACGGCGGAAACGTACTCCTCGGCAAAAAGTGCTTTGCTCTCAGAATCGCTTCTTTCCAGGGCAAGAACGAAGGCTGGATGGCTGAACACATGCTTATCCTCGGCGTTAAAAAGCCAAACGGAGAAGTTAAGTATATCACAGCTGCTTTCCCGTCTGCATGCGGCAAGACAAACCTTGCAATGCTTATTCCGCCGGAAGGCTATAAGAAGGACGGATATGAAGTATTTACAGTTGGTGACGATATCGCATGGATGAAGCAGGGCGAAGACGGCAGACTTTATGCTATCAACCCTGAAAACGGATTCTTCGGTGTTGCTCCGGGAACAAATGCAAAGTCCAACTACAATGCTCTTGCATCAACAATGAAGGATACCATTTTCACAAACGTTGCTCTCAACAATGACGACAACACAGTTTGGTGGGAAGGCCTTGACAAGAATCCGCCTGTTAATGCAACAGAGTGGAAGGGTGAAAAGGTAAACGGCAAGGAATTCACATCTGTGATGGGTGCTGACGGCAAGCCTCAGAAGCTGGCTCATCCGAACTCAAGATTTACAGCTCCTGCTGTTAACTGCCCATGCATCTCACCTGAATTCAATAATCCTCAGGGTGTTCCGATCTCAGCTATCATCTTCGGCGGAAGACGTGCTTCAACAACTCCGCTGGTATATCAGTCATTTGACTGGACACACGGAACATATATCGGTTCAGCTGTATCTTCTGAAACAACAGCTGCTGCAACAGGTGCGGTTGGCGTTCTCCGTCATGATCCGATGGCTATGAAGCCGTTCATCGGTTACAATGTAGGCGATTACTGGGCTCACTGGCTTGAAATGGGCGAAAAGCTCGGGGACAAGGCTCCTAAGATCTTCAATGTTAACTGGTTCAAGCAGGATGAAAACGGCAACTTCATCTGGCCTGGTTTCGGCGACAACATGAGAGTTCTTGACTGGATCATCAAGAGATGTGAAGGCGAGGTTGACGCTGAAGAAACAGCTATCGGTTATCTTCCTAAGAAGGGCGATATCAACGTTGAAGGCATTGAAGATGAGGTTACACCTGAAATCATGGATAAGCTTCTTGCAGTTGACAAGGATCTCTGGAAGAAGGAAATTGCTGAAATGCGCAGATACTACAAGGAAGATATTGCTGACAAGGGCGGCAGAATTCCTGAAGCTCTTATCAAGGAACTTGATAAGATCGAAGAGAGACTTGCCTGATCTGAAAGTATAAAGATCCTATGCAAATAAAAAGCTGTCCGCAAAAATGCGGCAGCCATAAAAAAGTATAACCTGAGGAGAACGTTTTCTTCTCAGGTTATTTTTATCTTAAAGACAAATTGATATTCAGCTTTGTGTCAGCCTGATGTATTCTGCAACCAGATAACAATTTTGCAGGTCCAGTTCATCCAGCCCTCTGTACACAAACAGGTCATCATAGAGCGATACTGCTTTTTTTATATCCTCGCATTCAACCTGAAAAAAGCCTGTAATAAGGTCTATGCCCACAAACATATCTTCTGTCATATAAGTCTTTATTACAGGCTGTGCACCTTCGGGAAGCTTTTCGTAATTGAATTTGTTTTCTAAAATATTTGAAATAACAATATCTTCATACTTCTGTGATTTTAAAACAGTAAACGGATATTTGCTCCTGAAATAGTTGTCTACCTCAGCACCAGTTTTTCGGTTTGGTTTCATAGACTCATGATTTTCATCAAAAATCCTTTTCCACTTTCTTACCATCTTAAATGTAGGCTTACTGGTCAGCATTTTTCTCACCCGAAAATCTCTTTTAGTTTTTCGTCGGAAAGCTCGGACTCGGGACAGAATTCGTCAGAAAGACAGTAATCAGTGACACTTTTTGCAAACTGTTTTATTTCAGGATGTTCAGAAAGCGTTTCAATTCCGGATGTACACACCATAAGCTTACCGCCCGAAACATTCGCTTCAAAAAGAATACCCAGACTGTGATTTCTTTCAAAGTTATCAATGGTCCTTACAATAGGAGATATACCCGTTCCGTCAAGAACAGCACATCTTCCGCCCATTGCAATGTTATACCACTGAGGCGTTGAATAAAATTCACTTGGATAGCTTTCAAGCGCTTTGTGCCCGGTATCGATCAGCAGTCCCATTGTTCCCGCAGGAACCGGCTTGTTCATGCTCTCTGAAATAGAACGGAACATAGGATAGCACCAGAAATCAGTACAGTATATCCCGTCCACGCCAGATATGACCTCATCAGGGATCAGAAGGACCCTTTCACCCTTTTCCAGAAGCTCAGCTGCTTTTTCAGCACTGTGAACAGTAAAAAGCCTGTTCCCATTCTTTTCATACATATCCGCAAACACAAAGTCTGTTTCGGGGTATATCCAGAGGTCATAGCTGTTTTCCGTTTCCCCTGCCCGTATCTTAAATACAGCTTTGCACGGCTTTGCTGTTTCGGGGATCTCAAATTCAATCACACCGATATTCAGAAGTCCGTTCCCCTTAGCGGAAACTGCAAATTCTCCGCTTATTTTTTCTCCGCCGTACTCAAAAGACCACTGTGCCTTATCAGCCGAAAATCCTGCAGGAGTATAATCCCTTACGGAAACGTAAGCTGTAAACCTTTCCCCTGCTGAATAAACATATCTTTCAAACTGACCAAGAATAACGCTGTCAGAACAGAACTTCCTCCAGTCCTCCGGAGAGATCAGTCCCTTTGACTCCATAAAAGCATTGAGCATTCCCACAAGGGCTGTTCCCTGTCCAGGAAAATCCTGAAGGTCAAGAAGCTGAAATCCCGAAAGATAGCCGGAGCGCATAGCCGTTTCAATTTCGTCCTTGTAACAGGCAGCCGAAAGCTTTCCGCTTGCAAGGAAATACTCATGTGCAAGTCCGCCCAGCTGTGCGTCTTCAAGACGTTTTCTGAAGATCTCGAAATTCCTTGCTTTCAGAACGCCCGTATATTTTTCAATTTCGCTGAAATCCGGATACACTGCATACTGTCCCACCTCATGGGAAACAACAGGTATTTTCGGTGACAGTCCGCCGGAGCTTTCCGAAACCTTTACCTTTTTTACGCCGGTTCCGTACTGTATTTCAATTTCTCCGTCCGCATTGACGCTGCCGCTTTCCGCAGAATCATTTATAAATCTGTCGTAGCTGTGCATTGTGCCAGGCTCATCAGTCTGAATATGTCCTAAAGGAGCATCGCACATAGCGTACGAGCCTCTTATAAGACGATCCCGGCTCAGACGTACACCGCAGAAAAAGTCATCATTTTCAACAATGTTCGGGAAGAACTGAAAGTTGTTTGAGCCCATTGTATAAAGATGTCTTTGATCATAAGCCTTGAAATATCCCATGATCTCATTTATTCTTTCGGGACTGCCCCAAAGCTCATTTCCCAGAGAGAACATACAGAATGAAGGATGATTGCCGAAGCTCTGCATAATCCGGAAGCCTTCATTTATAAGATACTGCTGTTCCTCCTCATTATACCCTTCATCGTCCTTTGCAGCGATCGTTCCCCAGAACGGAAGCTCCGGTTCCATATAGATACCAAGCATATCAGCAGCTGTAAATGCAGCTTCGGGAGGACAGCAGGTGTGGAAACGATAGTGGTTTATGCCGTATTCCTTTGCCGTTTTAAATACGCCGATCCAGCTTTCAACATCAGCAGGCGCCGCACCCGTAAGAGGAAATACAAGTCCGTCATGCTTTCCCCTGAGAAAAACAGGATGACCGTTTATTTTAAATTCCATGCCGTCTGCGCTGAAATCCCTCATGCCGAAGCTTACTGTCTGCATATCTGCTGAACCGTCAACAGTAATTTTCATTGTATAAATACAGGGCGTGTACTCGCTCCACAAAAGAGGCTCTTCACCCATATCATAAACAAACTCAGCCCGCCCTGTATTGTCAGGCTTTATCCCGAAGCTCTGCACAGAGCATATGTCACCTTCAGCTTCCGCCTGTGCAGAAACAACAGCGCTGTCCGCACCTCTCAGAATAAAGCTTACCCTTGCTTTTTTATTTTTCACATCAGTATAGATCTGAATATCCTCTATGTATACGCTGTCGTAAAATTCAACAGCAATCCTGCCGGTTATACCGTTCCAGTTTGTCTGCGTATCAGGCGATGTGAGATGTCCTCCCCTTGTAGGATAATCGGTATTGTCCACAAGAACAGTAACAGTATTCTCGCCGCTTTTAAGAAGCAGGGTTATATCATAAATATGCGGTGCATTAAGACTGTTTTCAGAACCCACCGGTTTTCCGTTTATCCAGACGGCAGTTTTTCTTGTTCTTTCAAGAATGAGTCTTGCAGTACGGTTTTTCATATCCTCAGGCACAAAAAACTTCCTGCTGTACCATGCAAAGCCTTCAAATTTATATTCTTCTGTAAGAAATCCGGTTTCCCGCAGAGGATTCGGCTCCCCCTTTTTCTCTATTGCCGTTGTTGACGGAAGCTTTATCGTATCTTCAAAAGACCCGAGAAAAAATCCTCTGTCGATCCCCTTTTTCTCTCCGTCAAGTCTGAATTCCCATTCTCCTTCAAGATCAATTCTTTTTATCATAAAAGCCTCTCATTTCTGTTAAATTGCAGGCATGACCCTGCCTCCGTTTACAGGTATATACGCTCCGGTAGTAAAGCCTGCAAGATCAGACGCAAGAAATGCCGCCATATATGCTATTTCCAGGTCAGTGCCTCTCCTTTTCAGCGGTACTGTTTCATCATAATCCGGCTGGATCTCCGTTTTATTTTCACGGTCAGTACTGCTGATCGTCCAGCCGGGTGCAATTTCATTAACTGTTATATTATAAGGTCCCAGTTCCTTTGCAAGACAGCGGATAACACCGTCAAGCCCTCTTTTTGCCGATGTATATGCACTGCAGTTTGCTTCTGCCAGGGCAGCACACTCAGTATTAACGGCAACGATCCTTCCGTATCTCTGCTCTATCATATGCGGCACAAAAGCCTTTGCCATATATACATTGTGCATAACACAGGATTCAAACTGACTGTAATAATCCTTTATATCCTGCTCAAGCAGGCTTTTCCATTCATACTGTATGACCGCATTGTTAATAATAATATCAGGAAGTCCGAACTTTTCCGATTCTGACTTCATATTCATAATGGATACTTCATCTGTTATATCCGCCCGGACGGTCATGGCTCTCCGCCCTGCTGATTTAACATAAGCTTCAAGTTCAGCTGCCTGAGCCTCATTGCTGTAATAATGAATAATAACATCTGCTCCGCAGTCGGCAAAAGTTTTCACCATAGTTCTTCCAAGCTGACCTGCAGCGCCGGTCACAAGCACTGTTTTACCGGTAAAATCAAGTTTCAGCATAAATTCTCTCCGATCTGCCGCATCAATTGCCGCAATTTTTACGAAATATCTTTTTAAATTACAATTATTATTATAACATTATATATAAAAAAATAAAAGAGCAAATTGAAAAAATAAAATAATATTTATCTGAATACTGATCTGTAAATTGTATAAACTACAAAAAGGAGGCTGAAATTATGAGTATTGTTTTTATAAGAGCTATAATTTTATACATTATTGTTATTTTTTCCATAAGGCTTATGGGCAAGCGTCAGATCGGAGAGCTTCAGCCTTCAGAGCTTGTTATTACGATTCTTGTTTCAAATATTGCCACACTTCCTCTGGAAGATCTGAATATTCCTCTGGTAATGGGAATAATCCCTATTCTCTCTCTTGTCTGCTTTGAAGTTATCATGTCATGGGTAACGCTTAAATCAAGGAGGATCCGTCATATTGTTTCAGGTTATCCTAAAGTCATAATAAAGGATGGCGTCATAGATCAGAAGGTTTTGAAGGATCTTCGTTTTTCGGTGGACGATCTTATGACAGCACTGAGAGGAAATAATATTTTTGATATCAGTGAAGTTCAGTTTGCCGTAGTTGAAACAAACGGAAATGTTTCCGTATATCAGAAATATGAATACAGAAATGTTACAAATCAGGATATGACATTCTCGCAGAAATCCATAAATCCTCCTGAAATTATTGTTTCCGACGGCAAGCTTGTCAAAAAAGGCCTCGATGCCGCAGGACTTGATATGTCGTGGCTGAGGGAACTCACCGAAAGAAAGCATATCACAACCGAAGACATCTTTCTCCTTACAGCTGACAGCACAGGAAGCTATAACCTTATAAAAAGGAGTTCGTCAAATGGGAAGAGTTAAAATAAGCATTGCGATCATTGCAGGTATTATTCTGTTTGGAATAGTGGGAATATTTGTTGTGGACCATAAAACTGACGATTTGCTGAATATGCTTGATGAAACCCAGCAATTATCTTCACAGGGAAAAACCGAAGAAGCCGCCGAGCTTGCAGATGAGCTTAACAGCAAGTGGGAAAAATATCAGAAAGTTGCCAGCATCTTTGTAAGAAATGAAAAAATTTCAGGGGTGCAGACTTCCATGTCAAGGCTGAAGCCCCTTATTGAAAATGAAAATGATGAGCTTAATGCGGAATTTGAAAATGCCAGAAGCTCTCTTGAATGGATCATTGAAAGTGAGATTCCGAAGCTTACAAATATACTTTAAATCAAAACAGCCTGAGATGGTTTTGTCTCAGGCTGATTTTTTATGCAGTAACCTTTAGGTTTATCATCTGTTTTTTCTGAAGTCAAGGTACTCCTCATATGTTCCTGCACGGTCAATGCAGCCCTCAGGAGTTATCTCTATGATCCTGTTTGCGACCGTCTGCAGTATTTCATGGTCATGGGATGCAAGTAGAACAACACCCTTAAAGTTTACAAGTCCGTTGTTGACAGCTGTTATGCTTTCCAGGTCAAGATGATTTGTAGGTCTGTCAAGAACAAGAACATTTGAACCGTAAAGCATCATTCTTGAAAACATACATCTTACCTTTTCTCCTCCTGACAGAACATTGACCTTTTTGTAAACGTCATCTCCGGAGAAAAGCATTCTTCCCAGAAATCCTCTGAGATAGGTATCTGTTTCGTCGCTTGAATACTGCCGCATCCAGTCTATAATAGACATCTCGCATCCGTCAAAATACTTGTTGTTGTCAACGGGAAAATAGGATGTTGATGTTGAAACGCCCCATTTGAATGTTCCCTCATCAGGCTCTTCCTCCTCCATGAGTATCTTGAAGAGCATAGTGATCGCCTGTTCGCTTTCGCCTATAAATGCGACCTTGTCCGTTCTTCCCAGGGTAAAGCTGACATTATTCAGGATCTTTTCGCCGTCAACGGTTTTGCTGATGCCGTTTACGGAAAGGATCTCCTTTCCGAGTTCCCTGTCCGGATCAAAACCGATAAACGGATATTTACGGCTGGAAGCCGGCATCTCCTCGACTGTAAGCTTATCAAGGAGCTTACGTCTTGATGTAGCCTGATTTGATTTTGACTTGTTTGCCGAAAATCTTTCAATAAACGCCTTCAGCTCTTTGATCTTCTCCTCAGCCTTCTTGTTCTGCTGCTTTATCATACGCTGCATAAGCTGGCTCGATTCATACCAGAACTCGTAATTTCCCACATACATCTTGATTTTAGTATAGTCTATATCAACTATATGGGTGCATACATTGTTAAGGAAGTGACGGTCATGGGAGACAACTAAAACAGTACCGAAATATTCGGACAGAAATTCCTCCAGCCATTTTACAGCTTCAATATCAAGATGGTTTGTAGGCTCGTCCAGAAGAATGATGTCAGGGTTGCCGAAAAGAGCCTGTGCTAAAAGCACCTTTACCTTTTCATTACCGGAAAGAGAAGACATCTGAGAATACAGAAGCTCCTCGGGAAGTCCAAGACCCTGTATAAGCTTTGAAGCATCCGATTCTGCTTCCCAGCCGTTAAGCTCTGCAAACTCACCCTCAAGCTCAGAGGCAAGAACGCCGTCCTCATCGGAAAAGTCCTCCTTTGCATAAAGCTCGTCCTTTTTCTTCATGATCTCATAGAGCCTTGCATTGCCCATTATTACAGTATCAAGAACTGTATATTCTTCAAAGGCAAAGTGATCCTGTCTGAGAACAGAAAGTCGTGTTTCCTTAGGAATTACTACTTCACCTGTTGTCGGTTCAAGATCTCCGCAGAGAATTCTCAGAAACGTTGATTTTCCCGCGCCGTTTGCGCCGATTATACCGTAACAGTTTCCGCCGGTAAATTTAAGATCAACATCCTTGAAAAGCGTTGAACCGCCGAACTGCATGCTTACATTTGAAACTGTGATCATCTGTAAATCTCCATTCTTCCGATTATCACGGACTTTTTTATAAAAAACAAAACTGGATCCAAGCTTTAATTTGGGTCCAGAGAAATAAGTTGGTGCGCCTGAATGGAATCGAACCATCGCACATGGCGTCGGAGGCCATTGCTCTATCCCCTGAGCTACAGGCGCACATCACATATTAAAATTATACCACAACCTCTTGAAAATTGCAAGCATATATGCTATAATAATAAATAATTTATGTTTCAGAATGTTTTAAGGGAGGAATCTGTTTGCAAAGCAGTGTATATATTATTGTAATGCAAACCGGAACAGGTGTTGCAAAAATATTCAAGGCTCTGGCACGAAAACCCTATAACCATGTTTCAATTTCATGTGACCCGAACCTCAGTGAAATGTACAGCTTCTGCCGCAACAATCCAAGGTTTCCTCTGCCGGCATCCTTCAACAGAGAGATCGTAGGACAGGGGACACTGGGGAAATTCAGCAATATCCCCTGTGAAATTTACAGGCTCCCTGTTTCCGCACATCAGAAAGATCTTATAAACGAAAATCTTGAACACTTCCGCAACAACCGTGACGATTACTCCTACAACTGTCTGGGACTGGGGCTGATCTTTTTCCATATTGCATACAAGCGCAAGAAGAAATTTGTCTGTTCTCAGTTCGTAAGCCATGTACTTGAACAGTCGGAAGTAGAACTTGGCTTCAAAAAACCCTCCAGCCTGCTGATACCGGAAGATTTCAGGCATATTGATGAGTCAGAGCTCATTTACAGAGGGGAACTCAACGAATTCTGGCGCACCAGAAACCTTACAGCAAATCCATTTGAAGTTCCCGCTGAACAGCCTGTCCAAAGTGCATAATAAATCTTGCAGCAAGCTTTGCTTTATCCGTCATAACAGTATATATGCAGACAGCAGGTATTCCCTCCTCCGCTGCGGACAGATCAAGAGTAAAGCTGTTATCAAGAACAGTAATTTCCGCGGCTTGTCCGTTTTTTGATACAGACGCCATTTTCCACTGTTCCCGGCTGACTGCGTTATGAGAATTAAGATATACTTTTAAAAGACCGTATACAAGCCCGTTTATCATCAGATAAATCATAAGGGCATGTATAACGGCCCTTTTTTTTCTGCTTTTTTTCCTCATATTTATTCCTCCGTTATTTTTTCAAGAGCCCTGACAAGAGACTTTCCTATAAGCTCTCCGGAATATTCTGCCTGTTCGAGCGTATTCCCATGACTTCCGACCTCTATGAGAATACTTCCGGTTGTAAGATTCTGGTTATATTGCCTGTAATCAAATAAAACAGGACGCGTAAAATTGGTGTAGTCAGAAGACATCTGCTGCTGAAGAAGAGATGCAAAACGGAAGTTTTTCATGTAATCGGGCATATCCATTGTCCCGTCGTCACAGCCGGAAATTATCATGACCTGAGCCGCCTCTTTGCCGTCAATCTCGGTAACGGGCTGAATAAGGCAATCCCCTGAAGCAATTGCATCCCTGTGTATATCAAGAACAATTTTAATGGACGGATTCTCAGCCAGTATTTTCTTTACTGTTTCGGCGCTTCTGTCATAAGAGCCGTTGTATGACGGATAATCATGAATGGTTGTATCATGAATACAGCCTATGCCTCCCTTCTCGAGCTCCCTTGCCATGGCATCTCCTACCATCACCATATTTCTGGAAGGGTCGGTAGTCCGGTAATTGAAGCTCTCGTCATACTGGTCCCGCTCATAAGGCTCAAAGCTTTCCGTAGTATGAGTATGCATTATCAGCACCTGGGGTTCTCCGTTTTTTTTAATTGTAAATTCCGGCAAAAGCCGGCTTTCTTCTAAAAGCTTTCCGTTCGAGATATCTGTTTCGTTTTTAACCTGTCCCCCGCCATCAAGACCAAAAAACTTATTTCCGCTGCTTCGTTCAAAAGTGGTCTTGCTTATACTTCCGTAATCAGCATTCCAGCTTTCAGGATAAGGCTTTTCTCCTTTATCTGTATTCCCTTCCGATTCTTCATAAATCTCATCTTCAGCTTCATAAGCTTCCTCTGACCAGCCGAAGCCTTCGGACAGATAATCAACGCCTGCAAGTTCCTGTACATTAAACTTCATTTCTCCCGTATACTTATCAGGATCGTTTTCAATTCCCACGGTAACAGATCCAAGCCTTTCAGCAGCCTCGGCGATATGAGGAGCAGCCTTTGAAGCAGCACTTACTGCAGCCGGTAAAACAGCCGCACATACACATACAGCTGCCGCCTTTCTCTTTCCGCCTCTTCTTCGTCTTCGCATTATACCTCCGCCTTTACTATTGGTATTTATACTCAATTATATTCATTGAAATCAATAATTATAACGTAATAATCATATCATCCATAACATATTAATTAAATGTAATAAAAGCACTGTAAAAACTCTTTTAAAACGGAGGAACAATATGTATTTCAGCTTTAAAACAGGAAAGCTATTTAAAATTCTTTTGTGTGACTGTATAATGATCATTTTTGCATCTGTAATAACTCTCACAGGCAGCGACAAATGGAGAGCGCTTGAAACAGAGTGCATCCCTGTGCCGATAATAATGTACCACAGTATACATGATTCACGTCAGGGAGATTATGTTGTTTCTCCTGAAACTGTTGAAAATGACCTTAAATATCTCAAAGATAACGGATATACCGCAGTTTTCGTAGAAGATATAGTCAGCTATGTTTACGGTAAATCAAGTCTCCCTGAAAAGCCGGTTGTTATAACTGCTGATGACGGTTTTTACAACAACATAACATATCTTCTGCCTCTTCTGGAAAAATACGATATGAAAGCTACGGTTTCTGTTGTCGGATATTACAGCGAAGTTGTTGCAGCAAACGACCCTCATGTGCCGGAATATTCATATATGACATGGGACGATATTAAGGAAGCCATAAAAAGCGGACGCATCGAATTCGGAAACCACACATATAATATGCATTCCGGCAGCTGCCGGAAGGGCTGCTCAAAGCTAAGTTATGAAACCGATGAAGAATACGCTGAGATATTTACTGAAGATATCGGGCTTATGCAGTCCCTTATGCAGATAAATACGGGGATAACCCCTGCCGTTTTCACATATCCTTACGGGTATATTTCGGAAGAAAGTATCCCGCTTCTGAAAAAAATGGGCTTTACCGCTGCCCTGAACTGCTACGAAAAGCCCAATTATATAACCCACGATGAAAGCTGTCTTTTCACACTTAACAGATATAATCGTCCTGCCGGGATCTCAACCGAAGAGTTTATGAAAAAAGCTCTCAGAACATGAAAAGACCTCTGTTTTTACAGAGGTCTTTTCTTTAATATACATCAGAAAATTCATTTTTGAACTCTTTTTTGAATTCATTTTCAAATTCATCTTCAAATTCACTTTCAAAATCATCTAAATATTGTCTGGTTCCTTCATCATCAAAAACTTCATTCTGACTCTCAACGAAAACATCGTAGAAATACTCCTCGAAGCCTCCGTCAAACATTGAATCAAAAAATTCTCCCCATTCGCCCTCGTCATATTTCTGAAGATAATCAGGAAGCTCACCGGTCCTCTCATATTCCTCAACAACTTCTTCCTGGTTCATAGCAGCCTTCATAAAATCTTTCATAAACTGCCCGAACTCGGAAACGATTCCCCAGAGTGTGACCAGAAGGATAACGGACATTATTATACTTATTGCTGAAGTTATAATGCCTGTTATTGACATGCCGCTGTAAGCCTGTTTTTTCACAAGGGCTATAATACCCATAACAGCTGAAATCACGGCAAGAACAAGACACAGATACGGCGAACAGCAAAACAGAATACTTAAAATACCAAGGATCATAGAAGTAATGGCAAGTCCTTTTTTCTTAGGCGGAACAGGTACTCCTCCGTTGTTGTATCCGTTATATCCCATGCCGCCGTCATAATAACCATTTCCGCCGCTGTAATAGTTCTGACCGCTGTAATTATTTGCGGTATTATACTGACCATCGTTCGTGCCCTGATTTTCCATATAGTAAGGATTGGGATTCGTATTATAATTTACATTCTGATTTTCATCCATAATAAACACCTTTCCGCAGACAAGCTGCTTAAATTTGGTTTCAGACAATTGCTTAATAATTATATGCATGGTGATCTTTTATATGTTATGATCAAAGATCTGCATTAATCTCACTTTTTTATACTCCTGCCTGCCATTCCCAGTTTCTGAGTTCAAGCTCAGACAAATCGTAAGGCGTAGACTGATAGATACAATAATTCAGCCAGTTTGAAAACATAAGGTTTGCATGACATTTCCAGCTGAAAACCGGTTTGCTTTCGGGATTATCATCCGGAAAATAATTAAGAGGAATGTCAATCTCAAGTCCTTTTTCCTTATCCCTGAAATATTCCTGAGCAAGAGTATTACGGTCATATTCAGAATGTCCGGTAATAAAATACTGTCTGCCGTTTTTATTGGCCGCAATATAGACCCCGGCCTGTTCGGAAGATGCAAGTATCTGAAGATTTTCATTTTTTTCAATATCGCTGCGTTCTATTGTTGTATGCCTTGAATGAGGCACCATGAACACATCATCAAATCCTTTAAGGAGCTGTGAATTTTTATACTCGGTTCTGTGCGGAAAAACTCCGAAAAGTTTTTTGGGAAGAAGCTTTTTCTGTATGCCGAAATGGTAGTACAGCCCTGCCTGGGCGCCCCAGCAAATGTGAAGAGTAGAGTAAACATTCTTCTTTGACCACTCCATGATCGAACAGATTTCATCCCAGTAATCAACACTCTCAAATTCAAGATGTTCCACAGGTGCACCGGTGATTATCATACCGTCATATTTATTATTCTTTACATTATCAAAGGTCGTATAAAAATTACTGAGATGGTTTTCCGATGTGTTCTTTGAAACATGTGAAGCAAGATGCATCAGCTCGATATCCACCTGAAGAGGAGTATTGCTGAGAAGCCTCATAAGCTGAGTTTCTGTTTCGATCTTTTTAGGCATTATATTCAGAATAATTATTTTCAGCGGACGTATATCCTGGTGCTCCGCCCTTTCCTTTGACATTACAAATATATTCTCATCCTGAAGTATCCTGAAAGCCGGAAGCTCATGATAAATTCTGATAGGCATTGTTTTCACCTCCCTGAAAGTAAATCAAAAGGCGAACCAAGGTCCGCCTTAATTTATTTGGTTTTTTTATCCTCTCATACCGGATGGATCTGCTTTTCCGCGTCAGAATGACTGCCGTCGATACCATATTTGCTGTTTCTTCTGTTTTCAAAAAACTTTACAGCAACCTGACCGAACTGTGCATAGCTGAGCACATCTTCTTCCTGTTCTGTCCACTCTGCACATTCTTTTTTGAGCTTTTCAAGCTCCGGTTCAAGAAGATCTGCCGGACGGCACTCAACAGGCTGTTCATCACCGATAATCTTCTTCCTGAATTCAGGATCGATCGGAACAGGCGTTCTGCCGTATTCACCCTTGACGATTCCCTTGAATTCCTTTGTAACCATCTTATATCTCTCGCCCATGATAACGTTGAATACAGCCTGTGTTCCAACGATCTGCGACGAAGGAGTAACAAGCGGAGGATATCCTGCGTCTTTTCTTACTCTCGGAACCTCTCTGAGAACCTCTTCAAGCTGATCTTCCTTGCCTGCCTGCTTTAGCTGTGAAAGAAGATTTGAAAGCATACCGCCCGGAACCTGATAAATAAGGGCATTTGCGTCAACAGCGAGCATTTTCGGATCAAGCAGACCGCTGTCTATATATTTCTGTCTGAGCTTCATGAAATGATCTCTTATTTCTGTAAGGAGTACAAGATCAAGACCTGTGTCATACTCTGTTCCCTGCAATGCTGCCACCATTGATTCTGTCGGCGCATGAGAAGTGCCAAGAGCAAGCGGCGACATAGCAGTATCGATTATGTCAACACCGGCTTCAACAGCCTTGAGCAGACACATTGAAGCAAGACCGGATGTATAGTGAGTATGAAGCTGAACAGGGATTTTAACTGCTGATTTTACAGCCCTTACAAGCTTTTCTGTTTCATAAGGAGTAAGCAGAGCTGCCATATCCTTGATACAGATAGAATCAGCACCGGCATTTTCAGCCTGTTTAGCATAATTAATATAATATTCGGTGGTGAAAACCTCACCGAGAGTATAGGACATTGCAACCTGAGTATGCGCGCCCTCTTTTTTTGCAGCCTTTATAGCTGTTTCGAGGTTTCTTGTATCGTTCAGAGCGTCAAAAATTCTGATGATATCAATACCGTTCGCAACGGATTTCTGAACAAAATATTCAAGTACATCGTCAGCATAATGACGGTAACCCAGCATATTCTGACCTCTGAAAAGCATCTGGAGCTTTGAATTAGGAAGATTTTTTCTCAGGATCCTGAGTCTTTCCCACGGGTCTTCGTTTAAAAATCTGAGACACGCATCGAAAGTAGCGCCGCCCCAGCACTCAATTGAATGATAACCGACCTTGTCCATAAGCGGAAGCACAGGAAGCATATCCTCAAGAGGCATACGAGTTGCAATCAGCGACTGATGTGCGTCACGCAGTACAGTTTCAGTAATTTTAACCTTTGCCATAACAGTACCCTTTTGTCTTACCAAAAAGCAAAACTTACCTTTCTATATTTTTATGATCCCTTACTGAATTGTTGCCAGAGTATCGCCTGAATTTACTGTATCACCTTTCTTGGCAAGAACGCTTGTTATCTTTCCGTCACAGGAAGCAACAATGTCATTCTCCATTTTCATTGCCTCAAGGATCATAATGACCTGTCCCTTTGAAACAGAATCTCCCACAGAAACCTTGACATCAAGAACTGTACCCGGCATAGGAGCTGTGATCTTTTCGCCGGCACCTGCCTGAGAAGCCGGTGCTGCCGGTGCAGGAGCTGCTGCGGGTGCTGCTGCCGGTGCTGCAGCAGGTGCTGAAGGAGCAGAACCTACTTCTTCAACTGCAACGTCATAAGCTTTGCCATTAACTGTAATATTAAATCTTTTCATTTTATTTTACCACCAATCTTTTATTTTAATCAGAACGGAATATTATTGTGCTTTTTCGGAAGCTTCTGGACACGCTTGCCCGAAAGGATATCAAGAGCGGAAACAACAGCCCTTCTCGTATCAGCCGAACTTATAATCTCATCTATAAAATTGCCCTCAGCCGCAGAAACAGCACCTGCAAGTGAAGCTTCATATTCAGAAGCAAGCTTATTTCTTTCAGACTCGAGATTTTCAGCGCCTTTGAGCTTATCATGCCACAGGAATTCAACCGCTGTCTTAGAAGGCATAGGAGCAATAACTGCATTCTCCCATGCAAATGTAAAGTCAGACCCCGAACTGTTTCCTGCAACAGCCGCAAACACAGGACCCACTGCTTTTCCGGTCACTACAGCGATCTTTACCGTTGTTGCCTCAGCATAGCTGTTTGCAAGTGTTGTCATGGCCTTGATTCCCGAAACAGCATCCCCGTCGGCAAAGCCTTCGGTATCAACAAAGGTCACCACCGGAATTGAGAAAGCATCACAGGTACGCATAAAGCGCGCAAGCTTCATACAGTCATCTGCAGTAAGCTTTTCTGACTTTTTGTTTGTTGCTGCGATACCGGCAGTTGCTCCTCCTATTGTTGCAAGTGCGGTATATGCGGCAGTTCCGTATTCACCGCCGATTTCAACAACACTGTCTGCATCAGAAACAGCATTTACAACAGACTGGATATCACCGCCTGCGGCAGCGCCGCTTTCAGCAAATTCAAACATAGGAACGGCTGAAAGATTGTTTACAGGAAGCAGATTGATGAGCTCTCTTGCCTTTTCAACAGCCGCCTTGTCATCATCGCAGACTATGGATGCAAGGCCTGATTCAGCAGCCTTCTGAGCTGATCCTGCACCTGTATTCGGAGCCATAAACAGCTCGCTTTCCTTTGTCATGATAACAAAATCAGAGGAGCATGCGATAAGAGCCGCGCTTCCCGCACATGTTCCCGCAATTACGGAAATCTGCGGAACAACGCCTGAAACTGCTGATACAGCACCGAGAATTTTTCCGTATGCCGCAAGAGAAGCAGCAGTTCCGTCAACATAAGCACCGTCAGAATCATGGATTCCCACAACAGGAGCACCCGTTTTTGCTGCAAGCTCATAAAGCTTGGCGATCTTCTCCGCCTGTTTTACACCCATTGCCGCACTGTTTACCGACTTGTCCTGTGAAAACGCATAAACAGCGTTTCCGTTAACATAACCGTAAGCGGAAACAACACCTGTCAGTGCATCCTTTTCCTTGACCATTGAATTGATTTCGCTGTAAACTCCGTCATCAAACAAAAGAGAGAGTCTTTCCCTTGCAAGACTGTTCGGATTCTTCTCAATCTGCATATTATCTTTCCTTCCTGATAAGGCTTTGCACAGCCGTTTATCTTTTAAATAAATCTTCACAAACAAATGTGAAAAGTAATGTATAAATTAATCAAAAGACAATTTACATATAAATTGTCATATCAATACACTTTATTATTATACTACTTTTTTGTTATTAAAGCAAGTATTTATTTCAATAATTTGTATTTTTAATTGCAAACGTTTTTTTCTTAATTTATTCAGGTTAAAAAAGATTTTTCCAATAAAAAGAACGCCCTGCCCGCAGGCACAAGCGTTCCGGAAGACGGTTCAGCCTTCTT
>JBJEQV010000076.1:0-11893 GCA_051881915.1 Porcipelethomonas sp.
TATTTCTATTATATCGTATGATGGGCCGGTTTTCAACCGGTTTTTTTAATTTATTTTATTTAACTATTTAATCAAAAGGAGTAAAAGTAAAATGAAGCAGTACAAAGTAGGTATAATCGGTGCAACAGGCATGGTCGGACAGAGATTTGCAACACTTCTTGAAAACCACCCGTGGTTTAATGTAGAAGTTCTTGCAGCGTCTCCGAGATCAGCAGGAAAGACGTATGAGGAGGCAGCAGGCTCCAGATGGGCAATGACAACTCCTATGCCGGAAAAGATGAAGAAAATGGTTATCATGAACGCTGTTGACGATGTTGAGAAAATCGCGTCAATGGTAGACTTCGTTTTCTGCGCAGTTGACATGAAGAAGGATGAAATAAAGGCGCTGGAAGAAAGATACGCAAAGGCTGAATGCCCGGTGGTTTCCAACAACTCTGCACACAGAGGAACACCTGATGTTCCGATGGTAGTACCGGAAATCAACGATGACCACATTGCAATTATAGAATCCCAGAGAAAGCGTCTCGGCACAAAGAAAGGATTTATAGCTGTCAAGTCAAACTGCTCAATCCAGAGCTACGTTCCGGCGCTTAATCCGCTGAGAGAATTCGGAATCACAAAGGTACTTGCATGTACATACCAGGCTATCTCAGGCGCAGGCAAGACTTTTGAAACATGGCCTGAAATGGTTGACAATCTTATCCCGTTTATCGGCGGCGAGGAAGAAAAATCAGAACAGGAACCGCTCAAGGTATGGGGACACATTGAGGGAGACAAAATTGTCAATGCACAGACTCCTTCTATCACAACCCAGTGTCTGAGAGTACCTGTTTCGGACGGTCATACAGCAGCTGTTTTCGTTTCCTTTGAAAATAAGCCTTCAAAGGATGAGATCCTGAAGAAGTGGGCTGAATTCAAGGGCGCTCCGCAGGAGCTTGACCTTCCTTCCGCACCGAAGCAGTTTATCCACTACTTTGAGGAGGATAACCGTCCTCAGGCAAAGCTTGACAGGAATCTCGAAGGAGGCATGGCTGTTTCAGCCGGCCGTCTCAGAGAGGACACTCAGTATGACTACAAGTTTGTGAGCCTTTCACACAATACGCTCAGAGGCGCAGCAGGCGGCGGTGTTCTTCTTGCAGAGCTTCTTGCAGCCAAGGGTTATTTTGACTAAAACACAAATAAAACAGACAGCCTTAATGTCGTTTTACAGACTCTTTTTACGGAGGTATATATTATGAAAAATACAATTTTTACCGGTGCCGGCGTTGCAATTATTACACCTTTCAACGCTGACGGCTCAATTAATTTTGACGGATTTGCTGAAAACATTGAATATCAGATCGCCGGCGGTACAGATGCTATTATCGTATGCGGAACAACAGGCGAAGCTTCAACAATGACTGATGATGAACATGTAGAGTGCATCCGTTTTGCCGTTGAACGCACAAATGGAAGAATCCCTGTTATAGCAGGCACAGGCAGCAACGATACAAAGTATGCAGCTGAGCTTTCAAAGACGGCTCAGGAAAAGGGCGCAGACGGACTTCTTCTCGTAACCCCCTACTACAACAAGGCAACTCAGAAAGGTCTCGTTGCACATTTCGGAAAAATTGCAGAAAGCGTTGATATCCCGATCATTCTTTACAACATACCGGGACGTACAGGCGTAAACATCGACATTGCAACATACAAAGAGCTTTCACAATTCAGCAACATCGTTGCCGTAAAAGAAGCAAGCGGAAACATCAGCTATACTTCAAAGCTTATTGCAGAATGCGGCGATTTCCTTGATGTTTACAGCGGCAATGACGATATTATCGTTCCTATGATGTCGATCGGTGCAAAGGGCGTTATTTCCGTTCTTTCCAATATAATTCCAAAGGAAACGCATGAAATGGCTCAGCTCTGTCTTGACGGAAAATTCAGTGAAGCAGCAGCTATGCAGATGAAGTACTTAAATCTTATAAACAATCTGTTTATTGAAGTCAATCCGATTCCTGTAAAGGAAGCTATGAACTGGATGGGTATGGCTTCCGGCGAATGCAGGCTTCCGCTTTGCTCCATGACAGAGCCGAATGCTGAAAAGCTCAGGGCTTCAATGAATAATCTTGGTCTTATCTGATAAACCATTTGTGAAAGGACTGAAAAAAATGACTAAAGTTGCAATATGCGGAGCAAACGGTAAAATGGGACACACGATTTACCGCTGTATAAGCGACCGTGACGATTGTGAAGTAATAGGCGGTATCGACGTCAATACCGAGCAGTATGCTGATTTCCCGATCGTTAAAGATGCTGCGCTTCTTCCCGTAAAGCCGGACGCAATTATAGACTATTCTCATCCCTCATGCCTTACATCGCTTCTTGAATACTGCATGTCAACGGGCACTCCTGTGGTTCTTGCGACAACAGGATACAGCGATGAGCAGATTGCTGAGATCAGGAAAGCATCACAGAGCATTCCGGTATTTTTCTCATGGAATATGTCTCTGGGCATAAATCTTCTTGTTCAGCTTGCCAAAAAGGCAGCGTCCGTTCTCGGGGATCAGTTTGACATTGAGATCATTGAAAAGCATCATAATCAGAAAATTGACGCTCCCAGCGGTACTGCTCTTATGATAGCCAATGCTATAAACGAAACCCGTGAAAACGAAATGAAATATACCTATGACAGACATTCTCAGCGCAAAAAGCGTGAACAGAACGAGATAGGAATACACGCTGTAAGAGGCGGAACAATTGTTGGTATACACGAAGTTATGTTTGCGGGAAATGACGAAACGATCACCATTTCCCACTCAGCCGCTTCAAAGACAGTTTTTGCTGAGGGTTCCATCAATGCCGCCGTCTACATCTGCGGAAAAAGCGCAGGGCTTTATGACATGGGCAGCATAGTATCCCAGTAAAATTCAGAATAAAAATCAAGACCGTATCAGATGATACGGTCTTTTCTTTTTATATGAGCTGTTCCCATTCCTTTTCCTTAAACGAAACAAGAACCTTTTCTCCATCAATTAGTATTGGTCTCTTAACAAGCATTCCGTCTGAGGCAAGCAGCCGCAGATGTTCCTCCTCACTCATTTCAGGAAGCTTTTCTTTGAGATTCATTGATTTGTAAAGTACTCCGCTTGTGTTGAAAAATCTTTTAAGCGGAAGTCCGCTCTTTTTATACCATTCTGAAAGCTCCTCAAAGGAAGGTTTATTTTCCTTTATGTTTCTGACCTCATATTCAAATCCGTTTGAATCCAGCCATTTCAGTGCTTTCTGACAGGTAGTGCATTTCGGGTAAATTATAAGCAGCACAGATGATCCCTCCTTATTTATACTGATAAAGCGCTACGTTTTCAAATCCGTCAAGAAGACTGTCAAGACGCTTGAATGCCTGAACTGTTCCCCTTGCAACGCAGTTCATAGGATCATTTGCAATAATGCACTTTACACCTAGAGTACGGTTTATGAGCTTGTCCAGACCGCCCAGCAGCGCACCGCCGCCTGTAAGTACGATTCCGTTTTCATAAATATCCCCCACAAGCTCCGGAGGAGTATCCTCAAGCAGAGAACGAATCGCCTCAACAATTTCAAAGACCTCGTCCTCCACTGCGTCGAAAACATCCAGCTCGCTTATTGTAACCGTTTCCGGAAGCCCTTTAATAAGATTTCTTCCTCCGGCATTCATTTTGACGTCATCGCTGGGGTCGTACAGATTGGTCATTTCCTTCTTTATCATCTCCGCAGTCCGGTCGCCGATAAGAAGCTTGTGGCGTTTCTGCATATACTTTACAATTGCCTGGTCAATCATGTTTCCTGCCGTCTTAATTGAACGCGAGGTGACAACACCGTTCATTGAAAGGACTGCAACGTCCGTTGTGCCGCCGCCGATGTCAACAACAAGGTGTCCCCTCGCCTTCGACATGTTTATTCCTGCGCCTAAAATCGCTGCGATCGGTTCCTGGATAAGATAAACCTTTCTTGAGCCTGCGTTCATAGCCGCCTCAACTACTGCACGGCTCTCCACATCTGTAATAAATGACGGAACGCAGATAACTATCCTCGGCTTGAAAAGCCTGTGTCCGCTGGCCTTTTTCACAAACTCCCTTATAAGACACTGCGTCATTTCGTCATCTGAAATAACCCCGCAGGAAAGCGGACGAATTACTGAAATATTCTCAGGAGCCTTTCCGAGCATTTTGTAAGCTTTTCTGCCTACTGCAATCACTTCATCAGTTCTTTTATTTACGGCAATAACGGATGGTTCATTTACAACGATCCCCTTTCCGCTTACCGCCATTACAATATTCGCCGTTCCAAGATCAATTCCGATATCCTGTGCCATTTTCATTCATTCCTTTTTTTCAGTTTTGTTGTTGTTCCCACAGCGGCAAAAACCTCTGCCGCACCTTTTGATTTCAGCAGCTGAGCGCATTTTCCCGCAGTGCTTCCTGTTGTAAGCACATCGTCGCACAGCAGGATTTTCATTCCGTCCAGACAGCATTCCCTGATCCCGAACGCTGAAACGTTCTCCATACGCTGTCTGCGGTTTAAGGTGTGCTGCACCGCTGAACTGTTTTTATATAAAATCCCGTTTTCTGTCCTGATCCCTGTGATCTCCGAGATTTTTTCTGCAATAATTTCTGCCTGGTTATATCCTCTCTCCCTGCGCCTTTCCTTTGACATAGGGACCGGAACTATAATATCTGCCTTATAAGAAGATTCCTTAATGAATCTGCCCAGAATCTCTCCCAGATAATATCCGAATTCCTTCTGTCCGTCTTTAAGAGAAAGGATCCCGTCCTTTGCCTTTCCGTCATAAAAGAATGCCGCTGCCGCCCTGTCATAAAAAACGTCACCGCAGATACATTCCTGCTTTCCGCATCCTTCACAGACACTCCCGTCTGCTCTTTCAAGCCCTTTTATGCACTCTTTGCACACAAGCTCGTCCCAGCTTACAAAGCCTGCGCAGACAGGACATCTTGAAGGATATATAAGATCGGTCAGAAACTTAAATATCTTCTTCATTATGTCTCATTTCATCTCTGAGCATTGCTGTAAGGCATGTATATCTGTTTGTCCGCTTATTGTTTATGACCATCTTTTCCACAATACTCTCTTCGCCGACTATTATAAGCAGCTTTCTTGCACGGGTTACACCCGTATAAAGAAGGTTTCTGTAATAGAGCTTGTCAAACCCTCCCAGAAGAGGCATTATGACCGCCTCGAACTCACTGCCCTGACTTTTATGTACGGTTATTGCATAGGCAAGCTCCAGCTGATCCATCATCTCAAAGGTATAGGCGGCAGTACGTCCGTCAAAGGATATAACGACCTCCATTTTTGGACGGTTTATACTCAGGATTCTGCCTATATCGCCGTTGTATATTCCTGCGCCCTGTTCCCCGTCCTTTGACCATACAATGTCATAATTGTTTTTGGTCTGCATGACCTTGTCCCCCTCACGGAAGGTATAGATAATGGATCTGACTTCCTTTTTCATGGAAGCTTTAGGATTAAGCTGTGCCTGAAGAGCCTTGTTAAGCTCCACAACACCAAGAACACCCTTTCTTGACGGTGAAATAATCTGTATATCGTCAAGAGGAGAATATTTATAGGCTTTAGGCAGCCTTGTTTTATTAAGGTCAACAATAAGCTCCATGGCAAGTTCGGGATTGGTACGCCTGAAAAAGAAAAAATCGTTGTTTTTCTGAGTGAGATCCGGCATTTCTCCCTGCACTATCCTATGGGCATTTGTTACGATACAGCTCTGCTCCGCCTGTCTGAAAATTTCCTTCAGCTCAATAACGGGAATGCATTTGCTGTCAATAAGACTTTTCAGCAGATTTCCGGCGCCGACCGACGGAAGCTGATCGCTGTCACCCACCATAACAAGACGGCAGCTGAGTTTGAGCGCCCTCAGCAGACTTTCAAACAAAATAACATCCACCATGGACATTTCGTCCACAACCACCACATCGCATTCAAGCGGATCGGATTCATTGTGCTTGAATTTAAGCTTTCCGCCTGCATCAAATTCCACTTCAAGCAGACGGTGAATAGTTTTTGCTTCACGCCCCGTAAGATCGGATATACGCTTTGCTGCACGTCCCGTAGGAGCCGCAAGCATTACTGATTCTCCTTTTTTTTCATAAAGTGAGATGATTGCATTGAGCGTTGTTGTCTTACCCGTTCCGGGACCGCCTGTCATGATCATGATGCCTCTCGAAAGAGCGGTAGTTATAGCCTTTCTCTGAAGCGATTCATATTTTATGCCGTTCTGTTCCTCTTCCATGTCAATAAGCTGTTCATAATCGTAGTCGTCAGGACTTGAAAATGCCTGCATGACGCTTATCCTTCCAGCAATATAGCTCTCTGCACAGTAATAATCCGCAAGATAGACAAACCCTCTGTCATTTTTCAGATATTCAAATATGTACTGATCCTCGATCTGCTCATTGTAAACATCATAAAAAACGGATTCACCCACATCCAGGCAGCGGCAGGCAAGCTTTTCAAACCTGTCAAGAGGCAGACAGGAATGTCCTGCACGGGCATTTTCCTCCAGAAGATAACCGAACCCGGCGCCGATCCTTTTGTGTGAATCAGCCGGGATCTTCATAGCTCGCGCGATTTCCTCCGCCTTTCTGAACGGAAGACCCACCTCAGGTCTGCACAGGCAATAGGGATTACTCTTTATAAGACTTATAGCGTCATGCCCCCACTGCTGATACGCTTTCATTGCAAACCCTGACTTTACGCCGTATTCCGACAGAAAGATCATAAGATGTCTTAAATTGAATATTTTCTGAACTTCTTCTGCAATGCTGTCACATTTTTTGGGAGAAATACCCTTTATCTCCATAAGGCGGCGGGGCTCTTTTTCCATTATTTCAAGAGTTTTTTCGCCGAACACATCAACGATTTTTTTCGCAAGCGCGGGACCTATGCCCTTTATAGCACCGGACGAAAGATACCTGCAGATGTTTATGGAGGTGTTGGGAAGCTTGCGCTCACAGTATTCCGCTTTGAACTGAGTGCCGAATCTGGGATGATTCACATAATTACCCTCAAGGACAAGCGTTTCGCCGCTTTCGGTATCGCCAAGCTCACCCACGACGGTAATCAGTTCTCCGCCTGCATCAAGATCAAGAACTGTATATCCGTTGTTTTCGTTCCTGTAAAGAACATTTTCCACAATCCCTTCAATTTTTAAAAGCTCCTGATCCATTATGTGTACTCCCTTAAAAAATGTTACTTTTATATTATACATTTTTTCGTCATAAAATGCAATTACTTTCCCCCGTTTTTTTGCAGACGGCACAAAATATTTTTAAGCCCGTTCTCCGTACAAAGCTCAAAGCCCTCATTTTCCTCGCAAAAGCTCCGGCAGTATTCATAAAGCTCTCCATGTGCTTGGTCACACACAAGAATAATTGTTCCTATGTAGCCGTCATTATTCCAGCGAAGCTGTCTCAGGACATATTCAAGCTTTAATTCAGCATCGTCCATATCGTCCATGATAATGACAGGATTAAGCGCAGCTGCCTCCTCACCGCTGTTCATAAACAAACGTGTCACAATGCTCAGCGCTTCGATCAAAAGCATAACAGCCGCCAGAAAAATCACTGTTACAACCACTTCATGCATAGCTTTCTCCTTTCCATACATCTTATTTTACATTATAATATGCCTGTGTTTCCGGTTTTGTTAAGCTTGACGAAACAGTCCGTTTGTGTTATTCTTAAAAAGCAGATTCTTTGATAAAATTACAAGGAGAAAAAAATGGGACCTTTTGAATACAGGATAATTAAAATCGAGGGTGAATATGCAACTCTTGAAAGAACCGATATCCAGAGTGCAGATACTGTATTTGTTGCGCTTGCTCTGCTCCCTGCCGGATGCGATGTGGGCACTGAGCTCAGATGGGAAAATCTTGAATATTCTGTTATAAATCGGTAAAAAAACAGGTATTATTCAAAAATGTATAATTATTTTCGTTTAACAATAGTCAATTTTGTAAAATATGGCATGCAAAATAATCTTGACAAATAAGCCAATAAATGATATTATAATAGCATAAATATAAATGTGGAGGAATAAATTATGAAAAACACACTGAAGAAAGCAATAGCTGGAATCAGCGCAGTTACAATGCTCGCTGTTGCTATGCCTGTTGCTAATGCATTTGCAGAAGAAGAATCAGCTTTTGTTACAAAGACTGTTGACGGCGGTGTTGTAATTACTGATTATACAGACTTAACAGCTGAAAAGATTGTTATCCCAAGTGAACTTGACGGCGCTGCTGTTGTTGGTGTTGACGCTTTCGCTTTTGGTCTTTGTGAAGATCTCGCAACAATCGTTGTACCTGAAACTCTTCAGGAAGCTTATATCGACAACAACGCTTTCATGACAGCTCCTATGCTCGCTAAGTATGTTCTGCCTAGCGATGTTAATACAGTTGAAGGTCTCCTTCAGTACTACGCTGAAATGGCTGGCACTACTTATACAGATGATATGCTTGTTAAGTTCATGAATCACATCAAGGATGTTGAAATTCCTAACGGTGCAACAGTATCTCAGCTTGCAATTCTTATCGGACGTGATTTTGAAAACCTTGGTTTCTCAGAAGCTAACATAAATCAGTTCAACAAGTACACAAATCTTATCGCTTATGACCTCGTTACACTTGAAGGTCCTGACGGTACAGAAGCTCAGACATATGCTGCTAAGAAGAATACTCTGAAGTATGTTGTAACATCAGGTTTTGCAGTTGGTGACGTTACAATGGACGGCGAAGTTGACGTATTCGATGCTATCGCAGTAGCTCAGTACAGCGTTGGCAAGAGAGAACTCGATGCCGATCAGCTTGCTCTTGCTGATATGAACGACGACGATAAGGTAGACGTATTTGACGCTATCGCAATTGCAAAGTCAATCTGATTTTTAAAATCAATATATTAAAGACGGGTTTTTTAGCCCGTCTTTTTTTATTTTAAAACACTTGACCTTTATTAAATATAATGTTATACTTAAATATATAATAAATGATTGGAGTTTTATATGTCAAAAATCGCAATAGTAACAGATACAAACAGTGGCATAACTAATGAAGAAGCACAGGAACTCGGTGTTTTCCTTGTGCCAATGCCTTTTATAGTTAATGGAACAGAATATTTTGAAGGTGTTTCCTGTACCTATGAACATTTTTTTGAAATGCTGGCAGCAGGAGATGACGTTTCTACATCTCAGCCGGCGCCTAATTCTCTTACAGAAATATGGGATAAAATACTGGAAGAATATGATGAACTGGTTTACATCCCAATGTCATCAGCATTGAGCAGTTCGTGCAGTACTGCTAAAGCGCTCTCTTCTGATTATAACGGCAAAGTATTCGTTGCAGATAACAAACGAATTTCAATTACACAGAGAATGTCGGTTATTGACGCATTAGGTCTGATAAAAAAGGGTCTGTCTGCTTCTGAAATATGCTCAAAACTTGAAGAAAACGCATTGAATTGCAGCATTTATCTTGCTGTCAATACATTAGAGCTTCTCAAGAAAAGCGGAAGAGTAACTGCAGCAGGAGCTGCAGTGGCTGCTATTCTCGGTTTAAAGCCTGTCCTTCAGATCCAGGGCGAAAAGCTTGATGCATTTTCAAAAGCCCGGGGAATGGCTAATGCTGAAAAGATCATGCTGAATGCAGCAAAAAAAGATATTGAAGAGCGTTTTAAAGATCAAGCAGTTATCATATGTGCTGCGTACTCAGGAGATTATGAACCTGCATCTGAATGGCTGAATACCATTAAACAATTTTTTGGTGATGAGAGCATAAAAATGTATAAGCTGCCTGTCAGCATTTCCTGTCATGTTGGTGCAGGTGTAAAGGCAATCGGTGTTATTCCTGAAATGATTTGAGGAGATTATGAGTTATAAGGCTATTTTATTCGATATGGACGGAACACTTCTGCCTATGGATAATGATGTATTTACCAAGGGATATTTTAAGGAACTCGCAAAAAAGCTTTGTCCCCTCGGCATAGAAGCAGAAAAGCTTATTTCAGCTGTCTGGGCGGGAACTAAAGCCATGGTAAAAAACGACGGTAAAAATCTGAATGCAGAAGTTTTTTGGAATACATTTTCAAATGTCACAAATACCGAGGCTGAATTGTTCAGAACAGAGTCTGACATGTTTTATACAAACGAGTTTGCAGCAGCACAAAAATATACCGGAGATAATCCTCTTGCAATTGATGCAGTACGTCTTGCACGTGAAAAGGGATTGAAGGTTGTTTGTGCCTCAAATCCGATTTTTCCGCTCAATGGTCAGCTTATGCGTCTCAGCTGGGTCAAACTGATGCCTGAAGATTTTGATCACATAACTTCGTATGAGTCAGAATCATTTTGCAAGCCTAATCCGAAATATTACACAAGTATATGCAAAAAAATCAACGTTGATCCATCTGACTGTCTGATGATAGGAAATGATGAAGAGGAAGATATGTATGCAGCCTCATCCGCAGGCATGGACTGTTATCTGGTCACCGGATATGAAATTAAAAGTAAAGAACATCCGTGGAACGGAGAAAGCGGAAAATTCGAACAGCTCATTGAGAAAATCAAAAGCATATAATAACAAAAACGGCGTTAATAAAACGCCGTTTTTTCAGCTATTAAATAAAAAAACAGCAGGCATAAGCCTGCTGTTTAATTAGTTGAAAATTATTCCTTAACGCCGCCGAGAGCAACACCTTCAACAATAAAACGTGAGAAGATGAAGTAAATTACAACGACAGGGAGAATTGAAAGTGCAATAGCAGCGTACTTCGCACCAAAGTCGTTAAGCTTGTCGTTTGAAGTAATCATACTGATCATCATTGGCATTGTCAGCTGTTTTTCTTTTCTTGAAACAAGAAGCATTGATGGCTGATAGAAGTTGTTCCAGTTTGCAACAAAAGCGAATATTGCCTGTACAGCAATAGCCGGCTTCATCATAGGAATAGCGATTGTCAGGAATGTTCTGAATTCGCCGCAGCCGTCAATTCGTGCCGCTTCGACAATGTCAAGCGGGAAAGAAGACTTCAGATACTGTCTCATAAAGAATACAATTGCAGGGGCCGCAATAGTCGGAACAATAAGCGGAATGAACGAGTCAGCAAGGTTAAGCTTCAGCATAAACTGAAGGAAACCAACTGATGTAACCTGCATAGGCACCATCATA
The DNA here is from genome assembly GCA_051881915.1 of Porcipelethomonas sp. Taxonomy (GTDB): domain Bacteria; phylum Bacillota; class Clostridia; order Oscillospirales; family Ruminococcaceae; genus Porcipelethomonas. Next base: position 11,210 of record JBJEQV010000076.1, read on the forward strand.
ACCGCAAGAATAAATGTATAAGCTGCACCTCTGAGCTTAAAGTCATATACCACAAGACCATAAGCTGTAAGAGCTGAGAAGAATACACTCAGAAATGTTGCTGAAAAAGCAATAATAGCACTGTTTTTGAAACCTACAAGCGGTTTGAAACGATAAGTTGTATTACCGATAATTTCCTTTAAGTTCTCAACCAGATAGTCACCTGGAATAAAAGAAATATTTGCTGTGATTTCAGCTGATCTTCTTGTTGCATTTATAAAAAGAATATAAATTGGAAGAAGACAAATCAGGGTAAGCAATACCATTACGATAAACAAAATAATTGATTTGACACGGAGCTTTGCTGTATAATTATCCTTTGTACCTTTTGCAGAACTCATATCTCCATACCTCCCAATCCTTTTTGTTTAGCTTTAAGCGCCTTAGCGTACGCCTTTCTTTCCTTTTTCTTTCTTGCCTCTTCCTTATCACGGTTCATGGCAAATGCAACAGAACCAAGAGCAATAGTAATAAAGAACAGGATTACAGAAGCAGCAGCTGAGAATCCATAGTTCGGCGTCGGCATTTTTTCTCTGAAATGCTCATAGATAAATACCGCAACAGTCCTTGTATACTCATTTCTCTGCGTTCCCTTTTTGTAAAGATAAGGAATATCGTACATCTGAAGACCACCGATCATAGATG
>JBJEQV010000077.1:0-11698 GCA_051881915.1 Porcipelethomonas sp.
AATGTTGGCTTTAACTTTATTTTCATAGCCCGAATATGTGTGGACTACATACCATCGTGCTGCTTCTGACATAATTTATTCCTCCCTAAGTAATGATTCCCGAGCTTAACCCAGATCGATAAGGAACGAGAAAAGCTTCAGCAGACCATAGTCAAGCGCACCTACAAACGCACTTGAAACAATAACAACAGCAACAACAACAAATGTATTGTTGAAAACCTGTTTTCTGCTTGGCCATACCACCTTTTTAAACTCGCTTTTCAAGTCTTTGAACCACTTTACAACTCTGTTGGGTTTCTTTGACTTGTCCGAGGTCTTCTTGTCTTTTTCTTTTTTAGCCATAAATCAGACCTCCGGTTACTTTGTTTCCTTGTGAAGAGTGTGTTTCTTACAGAACTTGCAATACTTATTCATTTCAAGTCTGTCAGGATCATTCTTCTTGTTTTTCTTCGTACAATAATTGCGCTGCTTGCATTCAGTACAAGCTAAAGTCACCTTTACTCTCATATCGGCACCTCCTGACGAAATTCTTCCGCATCATGCGGAAATAAATAGTTTGCCTCCCTCAGATTTAGGAGCATAAAAATAAACCCCTAAAAGAGGTGCTTTAATTATACCATATATTTTCTTCAAAGTCAACAGTTTTTTTATATTTTCATTTACCGTTATTTTTATGTTATTATAATAGTATATTTACAGTATAATATATAAGTGAAAAGTTTTCAAGAAGAAAATATCCCCCGATTTGTAAAAAAAGCTTGCAGTTTTTTGTGAAATATGTTAAAATATATTGATACATAATTGCAAATTAATTTTCACAGGCTTTAAAGGAGATGTAATAACATGTCAAAAATCAGAGTGGCCGTAATTTTCGGCGGTGCCTCCAGCGAGCATGATGTTTCACTTGTTTCCGCAACGAATGTTATTGAAAACATGCCGAAGGACAAATACGAAGTCGTATGCATCGGAATCACAAAAAAGGGACGCTGGCTCTACTACCCCGGCGACGTCAGCAATATTGCCTCGGGTGAATGGGAAAAGGATCCTGACTGTTCGTCAGCCGTCATCTCTCCCGATCCGCTCCACAAAGGAATAATCACAATTGAAAACGGCGACGCATCAATAAAAAAAGTTGACGTTGTGTTCCCCGTTCTGCACGGAAAAAACGGAGAGGACGGAACTATACAGGGGCTTCTCGATATGTCAAGGATTCCTTATGTCGGCTGCGGTCTGCTTGCTTCGGCTTCATGTATGGATAAAACTCACACTCACTCTATACTGGACTATAACAATATCAGAACTGCTAAATGGAGAATGCTCGGACACAGAAATCTGAATCATCTTGACAGGGAATGTGCCGCTATCGCACAGGAGCTTGGTTTCCCGCTCTTTGTCAAACCTGCAAACTGCGGCTCCTCAATCGGCATAAATAAGGCTTACGACATGGAAAGTCTCAAGGAAGCAGTCAAAATTGCTTTTTCTCACGACAACAAGGTACTGATAGAGGAATTTATAAAGGGTAAAGAGCTTGAAGTTGCCGTATTCGGATATGACTCTCCTTTCGCATCCTTCGTCGGTGAAATCGATACAAGCAGCGATTTCTATGACTATGAATCAAAATACATCACAAACTCCACAAATCTTCATATACCGGCAAGAATACCGGACGAGGCCGCAAAAGAGATCAGGGATACAGCCGTTGAAGCATACAAGGCTATGGGCTGCAAAGGTCTTTCAAGAGTTGACTTTTTCCTCAAAGACGACGGAACGGTGATCCTCAACGAAATCAACACCATGCCGGGATTCACCCCGATCAGTATGTATCCGAAGCTTATGGAGGATCTGGGAATGACATACAGCTATCTTATTGACAAGCTTATCGAACAGGCAATAGACAATGCTGACAGAAATTATTGATTTGCAAAGGATGATTCGCCATGAACAATGATGCAATCGGAGTTTTCGACTCAGGTATGGGAGGACTTACAGCCGTAAAAGAGCTTAACAGGCTGCTCCCTAATGAAAATATTATATATCTCGGCGATACTGCAAGGGTCCCCTACGGAAGCAGAAGCCGCGAAACCGTTTTAAGATATGCAGAGCAGGATGTCGAATTTCTGAGAAAGCACAAGATCAAAATGATAATCGCAGCCTGCGGAACGGTAAGCTCGGTTGTGGGCACAAAGCCTTTTGTTGAGGATATGCCGTTTACAGGAGTGATCCTTCCTGCGGCACAGGCGGCATGCGCCGCTACAAAAAACGGCAGGATCGGTGTTATCGGAACGCCGGCAACCATAAAAAGCGGAAGCTATGCAAAAGCGGTAAAATCAATAAACCCTCATGCGTCTGTGATCGGAAATGCATGTCCCCTTTTTGTACATCTTGTTGAAAACGGATACACAGACAGGAACAATAAGATCACACGACTTGCTGCCGAGGAATATCTCGGACCCATAAAAGCTGAGAATGTCGATACTCTTATTCTCGGCTGCACCCATTATCCTGTCATAAAAGACATTATATCGGATGTGATGGGTGAAAATGTTAATCTGATTTCTTCGGGAATGGAAGCTGCAAAGTATGCGCAAAGCTGTCTTCTTGAAGAAGATCTTCTTTCGGACAGAACCGAAAACGGAAAAAATATTTTTTATGTCAGTGACAGCACGGAGCTTTTCAGGGAAAATGCCGAAAACTTTTTCGGTCATCCGGTCGAAGGCGAAGTATTCCGCTGCTGCCTAGAGGAATAAAAATTGAAAAATAAAAATGTAATGATTGAAATGATAAGCATTCAGTCCGTATACGATGAAAAATCCGAAACCACACTTATAACTGAAGGAGAATTCTGTTTTATCGGCAAAAACTCCTTCGTTATAAGCTACAAGGATTCGGAGGCAACAGGATTTGACGGTTCTGTCACCAGAATAACCGTGGAAGACGACAGCTTTGCCACAATTATCAGAACAGGCTCCACGCATTCCGACCTTATGATCGAACCGGGGAAAAAACACCATTGCCACTACGAAACTCCGTACGGCGAAATGGTGGTGGGCATTTATACCCACAGCCTTGAAAACGGACTGAATCCCGACGGAGGACGGCTTTACATGAAATATACAATTGATGTAAACTCAAGTTATATGTCGGATAATGAAATAATAATGAATATAAAAAATAAATAACAGAAAGGTAGGATTTGAATCATGGCAAATCTGACAAAGCTCGCTTCCATGCAGATCCGTGAAATAATTCTTGACGCACTCGGCCGCCTTGTTGCACAAAATAAGGCTCCGGCTGAGCCTTATCCGGATTTCAGAGTTGAAATTCCTGCGGACAAGTCTCATGGCGATTTTGCCGTAAATACTGCTATGGTATGCGCAAAGGCATTCAGACTTCCGCCCAGAAAAATTGCTGAAATGATTTGTGAGGAAACCGTGCTGGACGGAACATACTTTGAACGTATGGAAATCGCAGGTCCCGGATTTATTAATTTCTTTCTGGGCAGGAAATGGTTCTCTGACGTTATCGGAAATATCATATCCGAAGGCAGTGAATACGGAAAAACAGAAACAGGACACGGAAAAAGAGTCCTTGTGGAATTTGTTTCCGCAAACCCCACAGGTCCTATGCACATCGGAAACGCAAGAGGAGGCGCGATCGGCGACTGCCTTGCAGAAATAATGAAGTGGGCAGGATTTGATGTTGAAAGAGAATTTTATGTGAACGATGCGGGAAATCAGATCGAAAAGTTCGGTAAATCACTTGATCTGAGATTTATGCAGATATGCAGTCCCGATACGGCAGAACTTCTTTCTTCCGGAAGCAGAGAAGAAATATGCCGGAGCATTTTTGAAAATGAAGAACGCTTCCCTATGCCCGAAGACGTTTACAGAGGCATAGACATTATAGAGCATGCCCTTGATTTTTACAGGGAAAACGGTTCATCTCTTGCAGACGCGGAAGAATCAGAGCGCAGAAAGGCTCTTACTGCCTATGCTCTCCCGAAAAATATTGCAGGACTTGAAAGAGATCTCTCCAAATACCGTATAACCTATGATACATGGTTCCGTGAAAGTACTCTCCACCAGAACGGTGCAGTCAGCGAAATAATCGACAAACTGAAGGAAAGCGGCTATACCTATGAAAAGGACGGCGCTCTCTGGTTCAGATCATCAGAGCTGGGAGACGAAAAAGACCGTGTTCTTGTAAGGGCAAACGGTATTGTAACCTACTTTGTTCCCGATATCGCCTACCACTACAATAAGCTTGTGACAAGAGGATTTGACAAGGCAATTGATATTTTCGGCGCAGATCACCATGGATATATACCGCGAATGAAAGCGGCTCTTACAGCTCTCGGTGTAAATGCGGACAAGCTTGACATTGTTATCATGCAGATGGTAAATCTGGTACGCAACGGTGAAAAGTACAAGCTTTCCAAGCGCTCAGGCAAAGCAGTTACGCTCTCAACCCTTCTCGATGAGATACCTATCGACGCTGCAAGATTCTTCTTTAACCTGAGAGAACCCAATTCGCATTTTGATTTTGATCTGGATCTTGCTGTTGAAAAATCTTCTCAGAACCCGGTATACTATGTTCAGTATGCTCATGCAAGAATATGCAGTCTCATTGCGAATCTCAAATCTGAGGGATTTGAAGCAGGCAGCTGTGATATTTCAGAACTTGATATTCTTGATACGCCTCAGGAAATTGAACTTATACGTCATCTTGCGGCGCTTCCGTCGGAAATCGACAGTGCGGCACAAAATTACGATCCCGCAAAAATCACTAAATACTCGGTTGAGCTTGCAACGCTTTTCCACAAGTTTTATGATGTATGCAGCGTAAAAAATGCAGAAACAATTCAGCTTAAAAAAGCAAGACTTGCTTTGTGCTCTGCTGTTCTTCAGGTTCTGAGAAATTCCCTTACAATTTTAAAGATCGATTGTCCGGAAAAAATGTAAAATCCTGCTGCATATTACATTTCAGTTACAAAAAAATTAAACTTTTACCGCAGTTTGGACTATTTTCCACATATTTATTTATGCAAATTTACTTTTGATCTCTAATTATTAACAGTTTGTTAACAATTAGAAGCCTGTGATGTGTTACAATTTGTAATATATTAAGGCATTTTATAAAGCATTTAAAGAAAACTATAAAATACGGAAAGGAATGCCGATATGTCAAACAGATTATTTCAAGGTCTTGTTCATCAGATGAGAGACGCCGTGAATGCGGTTATAGGTGTTGTGGATGAAACCGCAACAATAATTGCATGCAGCGATCTTACAAAAGTGGGAACCACAAACGAATTTGTTTCCCTTGATTTAAGCGATTCACATGATATTTTCATCAGAGACGGATATACATACAAGCCTTTCGGCTCCAGAGTCAAGCCGGAGTATGCTGTTTTTGTTGAAGGCGTTGATGATAACGCTGCAAAATATGCCGGTATCATGGCAATAAGCCTTGCCAACATAAAGCAGTACTATGATGAAAAATACGACAGAAACAATTTTATCAAGAATGTTGTTCTTGACAATGTCCTCCCCGGTGACATTGTTATCAAAGCAAGAGAGCTTCATTTTAATGCCGAGATAAGCAGAGTGGTTCTCCTTATAAGAATCGTTTCGGCGAATGATATTTCTGCTTATGACGTGATCCAGAATCTCTTTCCTGACAAGAACAAGGATTTCGTTTTCAATATTACGGAAAGCGATATAGTTCTTGTAAAGGAGCTCAAGAATACAGTTGATTCAAAGGATCTTGAAAAGCTTGCACGCTCAATTGCCGATACTTTAAGCAGCGAATTCTACACAAGAGTCAACGTAGGAATCGGTACGGCTGTCGTAGGCGTGAAGGATCTTGCCCGCTCTTTCAAGGAAGCTCAGATGGCACTTGAAGTCGGAAAGGTTTTCGATACTGACAAGAATATCGTAAGCTACGATAATCTCGGAATTGCAAGACTCATTTATCATCTGCCGACAACCCTCTGTGAAACTTTCCTTCACGAAGTATTCAAAAAAGGCAGTATTGAATCTCTGGATCACGAAACACTGTTTACAATCCAGAAGTTCTTTGAAAACAATCTTAACGTTTCTGAAACCTCAAGAAAGCTTTTTGTACACAGAAATACTCTCGTGTATCGTCTTGAAAAAATCAAGAAACTGACAGGACTTGACCTGAGAGAATTCGACCATGCAATTATATTCAAGATCGCACTTATGGTCAAGAAGTATCTCTCTGCAAATCCAGTCAAATTCTAAACCGGGCTAATCTTAACAGCCGTTCTTTGAATCGGCAAAAGGAAGGTGTCCCCTTTGGTAGAACTAAAAAATGTATCTGTCACCTATTCATCCGGCGTTGATGCATTAAATAATGTAAGCCTGAAGATAGAGGACGGCGAATTTGCATTTGTTGTGGGTTCGTCGGGTGCCGGAAAAAGTACGCTCATCAAGCTTATACTTAAAGAAATAGACGCAACAAGCGGAATAGTTCATGTAAACGATTACAATCTGAGTTCCCTGAAAAGGAAAAAGATCCCCGAATTCAGGAGAACGATCGGTTTCGTGTTCCAGGACTTCAGACTTATTCCGACTATGACCGTTTATGAAAACATAGCTTTTGTTCTTCGTGTTATTGACGCACCGAGGCGTTATATAAGAAAAAGAGTCCCGTATGTTATCAGTCTTGTGGGACTTCAGGACAAGTCAAATTCATATCCGACCGAGCTTTCGGGCGGTGAGCAGCAGCGTGTCGCTATTGCAAGAGCACTTGTAAACGACCCCCAGCTCATTATTGCCGACGAGCCGACTGGAAATATTGATCCGGAGCTTTCATTTGAAATTGTCGAGCTGTTGAAGGGTATCAACGAATGCGGTACAACGATTCTTATGGTTACCCACGAGCATGACCTTGTACGTCATTTCGGCGGAAGAATTATAAATATCAATTCCGGTGAAATCGTCTTTGACGAGGTGATTGGAGGCAGTAATGAAGCTTAGCGGTATAAGATATCTTACAAAGCAGGGATTTGATAACGTCTGGAAAAACAGAATGATGGCGTTTGCTTCATTCTGCGTTCTGCTTGTTTCTATTCTTCTTGTAGGTCTTGCTATCCTTTTTTACATTAACCTGAATTCCATAATCGGCGGAATTGAAAATAAAAACGAAATAATAGTTTTTCTGGATGAAAACGTTACAAGCCAGCAGATTGACGAGATCGGTCAGAAGCTTGAACAAATGGACAATGTCCGCTCGATTTCCTTTTATTCAAAGGATCAGGCATTTGAAGATATGAAGGACAGCATGGCTGAATATGAAGAGATCTTTGATTCTCTGGGCGATGATAATCCTCTGATCGATTCATACAGAGTTAAAATCAAGGATATTTCCCTTACGGATGAAACTGTTGAGTCCATGAACGAAATTGACCATATTTACAGAATCCGGGCTCCTTATGATTTTGTAAATATTCTTTCGGAAATGGAAAAAATAATCACAATAATTGCGACAGCTATTATTGTTGCGCTTGCCATTGTTTCCATGGTTATCATTTCCAACACAACGAAGGCCAGCGTTTTTGCAAGACGAAACGAAATAAGCATTATGAAATATGTTGGTGCAACCAACGCTTTCATAAGAATTCCGTTTTTTGTCGAGGGTATGATTACCGGTATTGCTGCCGGTATGGTTGCTACTCTGATTACATGGATGGGATATGACGCAGTTGTTGATCTTCTGACAAATGAGGTCAACATTCTGAATATAATCGGTATGGGAAGTATCATCCCGTTTTCCGATATTGCTTTCAAGGTCGCCGGTGCATATATTTTCGCCGGAGCTCTTACAGGCGCTGTGGGAAGCGTACTGAGTACAAGAAAGCATCTGAACGTATAAGCCTTATCGTAAAAAACAGATTGGTGGTGTACTCGCCGTAAAAAAGCGGCATTTTATCATGAAATTTTCTATGAAAAAAAGACGTCTTAAATTAACCGCATTCATTCTCTGTGCAGTTATCGCTTCGGGAAGTATTACATATCTTGACAGCCACAGCGTCAAGGAAGTATCTGCGAAGACACTTGAAGACATTGAAGAAGAAAGAGCGGCAAATGACGCTGAAATCGCGGAAATTGAAAAAAAGATCTCAGAACTTGAAGGTCAGGTCGAAGAAGAAGAAGCTTATCAGGCTGCTATCCAGGAAAAGATTGATCTTCAGAATGAAAATATCAGGCTTGTTAATGAAAAGCTTGAAGATCTTAACCAAAAGATCAATGACAACGAAAAAAAAATAAATCAGCTTAAAATCGATATCGCCAATAAACAGGAAGATATTGATCAGGGCATGGAGGAATTCAAGGCAAGACTCCGCGCAATGTATGTATCAGGAAATGACAGCCTTGCGTCAGCTCTTGTCGGCGCAACGGATTTCTATGATATGCTCTCAAAGCTCGAACTTATTTCTCAGGTTTCAAAGCATGACAACGAGCTGATAGATTCGCTTAAAGTACAGCTTCATCAGTTTGAAGAATCCAAGGCTCAGCTGGATATTGAGATGACTGAGCTTGACGCAAATGTTGCAGAACAGCAGAATAACAGGGATGAATTCATCAAAGCCCAGGAAGAGCTTCAGGAGCTGTATGACCAGTCTGAAGATGCAAAAGAACGTGCAGAACTGGAAATGGCTTCAAAACAAAGATCAATTGATGATATAAATGCTGATAATGAGGCTCTGGACGCCGAAGAAGACAAAATTTATGACGCTATTGCAAGACGTCAGGCTGAAGAAGAAGCAGAGAGAGAAGCTCAGCAGAACAGCTACTATGAAGAAGACGACGATTACTCCGACAACAGCAGTTCGGGAAGCTCTGAAAGCTATGATGACTATGAAAGCGATGATTCTTCGGGTTCATACAGCGGAGGTTCACTGGCATGGCCTGTCCCCGGATTTTACAGCGTTTCCAGTGAATTCGGTTACAGATGGGGCACCAACCACAACGGTATTGATATCGCAGGCGGCGGAATAAGCGGAGCAACAATAGTTGCTGCTGAAAGCGGCACTGTAATTGCTGTTTCTTCGGGATGTCCTCATAACTACCCTAAAGACGGAAGCTGCGGCTGCGGAGGCGGATACGGAAATTATGTTCTTATCAGTCATGGCGGCGGAATTTCTACAATGTATGCACACTGTACTTCAGTATTTGTTTCCGTTGGACAGAGTGTTTCAAGAGGCGAGGCCATCGCTTCAGTCGGTACAACCGGATATTCAACAGGAAACCACTGTCACTTTGAGGTAAGAGTAAACGGCTCAGCTGTTAATCCAAGAGAATATTTATAATAAAATAATAACAGGGGCAAGTAACATTGCCCTTGTTTTTGTTGTAAAGAAAGGGCTTTGTATGGACAAAAAAATCAGTATTAAATCTGCCGCATTAATTGCTGCTGCTGCGTCAGTTCTGACGTTTTCATTTACTTCCTTTTTTGCTTTTCAGGTATGCAATGACAGTGTTGCCGAATTAAGAAACAAGGCAAATGACATCAGCAGGATCTATGAAGTGGAAAATTATATTGACAAGACATTTTATACGGATATTGATACCGACACAATTATCAGTGCAGCACTGAAAAGCATGGTTTCCGCCCTTGAAGACCCCTATTCCGCATACATGACACCCGAAGAATACGAACAGGATATTGAAAATGCAAAGGGCTCAATAAGCGGAATCGGAATAACTGTCAATAAGAATGATGACGGGACACTGACGGTAATTCAGGTAAATGAAGGCTCTCCTGCTGAAAAATCCGGAATCAAAACCGATGATGCAATAATTAGGGTTGACGGCAATGATGTTACACAGATGGAGTATAAAGACGCCGTTAACCTTGTCAGGGGCGAAATTGGAACAGATGTATCACTGACTGTCAGAAGAGATGAAAGTGAAATGGAATTTACAATTACAAGGGAAGAAATAAATACAATTACAGTTATGTCAGAAATGCTTGACAACAATATTGCATACATAAGAATAACAGGATTCAAGGAAAATACCCAGACACAGTACAGAAAAGCTCTTGATGACTGCATTGACAATGGAGCCGAGGCAATAGTTTTTGATCTCCGGAACAATGGAGGAGGTCTTGTTTCAGCTTGTGAAGCCTGTCTTGATCCGCTTCTGCCCGAAGGAGAAGTTGCAACCGCACAGTTTAAAGACGGAAAAAGCGAGGTCATATGCCGCTCTGATGCCAATGAGCTTGACCTTCCTATGGCAGTTCTTGTAAATGAAAACACAGCAAGCGCTGCCGAACTCTTCTCCTCTGCACTGAGAGATTTCGGCAAAGCAAAGCTTATAGGCACCCGGACATTCGGCAAGGGCATAATGCAGAATACGGTCAATCTTGAAAACGGCGGAGGACTGAGACTGACGGTTGCAACATATAAAACGGCAAAATCGGAATGCTATCATGGTGTCGGGCTTAAACCTGACTATGAGATCGGGCTTCCGGAAGAATACAGCAAAACAAATATTGAAGATATTCCACATGACAAAGATATTCAGCTGCAGAAAGCGCTGGAAATTCTAAAATAATTTCAAAAAAGCCCTTGACAGATAAATAAAACCATGTTATAATTTAAAAGTTGTAAAACACAAATCGTATTCTAAAGACAGCTGGTGGTGTAAAACCGTAAGTCCAGCCGAGGAATGTGCATGATAATTCGATTATTTATGCCCTTTCTCAACAGAAAGGGCTTTTGCATTATTCTTTTAAATACGGTTATAAAAATAATCGGAGGTGAAACTATAATGCCAAGTGCAAAGGTTTTGGAAGCTAAGAAAGCTAAGGTTGAGCAGCTTACAGAAACTCTGAAATCAGCAGTTTCATGCGTTATCGTTGACTACAAGGGTATCACTGTTGAAGAGGATACAAAGCTCAGACGCGAACTTCGTGAAGCAAACGTTAAGTATTCAGTTGAGAAGAACTCAATGCTTCGTTTCGCTCTTAAAAACGCAGGTATCGAAGGTCTTGACGGTGTTCTCGAAGGTACAACTGCTATCGCTGTTTCAACTGATGACCAGACAGCTCCTGCAAGAATTCTCGGTAAGTTTGCATCTGCTTCAGAAGGTAAGTTCACACTTAAAGCCGGTATGGTTGACGGTGAGGTTTACGATGAAAAGGGTGTAATGGCTCTTTCCAAGATTCCTTCAAAGGATGTTCTTCTTGCTCAGCTCGTTGGTTCTCTTCAGGGTCCTATTCAGGGTCTGGCTGCAATCCTCAAGGCTGTTGCAGACAGCAAGTCAGAGGACGCTGCTTAATTTTTACTGTGACATTTTATATGTCGAAATCAATTATAATATAAAGGAGATTTTTAATCATGGCTTCAGAAAAGATTTTAAAGTTTATTGAAGATATCAAGGCTCTTTCAGTTCTCGAACTCGCTGAACTGGTTGACGCTATTCAGGAAGAATTTGGTGTAACAGCTGCTGTTGCTGCTGCTCCTGCTGCCGGCGGCGCTGCTGCTGCTGAAGAGAAGACAGAATTCGACGTAATTCTCGCTTCCTTCGGTGACGCTAAGATGCCTGTTATCAAGGCTGTTAAGGACGCTCTCGGTCTTGGTCTTAAGGAAGCTAAGGAAGTTGTTGAAGCAGCTCCTAAGGCTCTCAAGGAAGGCGTTTCAAAGGCAGAAGCTGAAGAGCTCAAG
>JBJEQV010000078.1:0-11370 GCA_051881915.1 Porcipelethomonas sp.
GGCAGAGGACTCTGACTCCTCCATTCCGTGGGTTCAAATCCTACCACCCCAACCAATAAAAAATCGGATTCCATTCTATGGAGTCCGATTTTTTATTGTCAGACCATTTAATTTTCATCCATTTCATAACTACATTGTAAAAACCTGAGAATGACATGCTGTCTTCTCAGGTTTTTTCATAAGTATTTTTTAATTAACAATATACGATGTAAATCCGATTTCTTCAAAAGTCTCTTCAACAGCCTTAATTTGTGTTGAAGAAAGATTTTTATCTGTAACTTCAGGTATAAATGATGTCTTATAAATATATGTTTCAGTTAATTCACAGACTTTAATAATTTTTTCTTTAACACTCATTTTTGAAAAATCAATTGTTTCACTGCCGCATTTAACCTTTGAATTAAACTCTGATAAATCGATCTTTATTACTGTATTAGTAGTGTTCAAAAGCATTTTTTCAAAAACTTCACAATTGTCAGTAAACAGATCATATGCTGAAATTTCAAGCCACATTTCAGATCCCTTTCTGTCAGCTGAATCTGCCATATCATTTACGATATCAATCAGGTCAAGATAACGATTTTCATCTTTTACCCTTTCCCCTATAGTGTCAAGCGCTTCCTGACTGAACTGAGGATATTCAGCATTTGTTCCTATTACATATTTGAAACCTGCCTGTGTTATTTCTCCGACAATTGAAGCGGAATATTCTCTTGCTGCTGATGATGCAGGATTAATCCATGGTTTTCCGCCTTTTTTTTCACTTGCATCAAGCCAAATTTTATGTGTTTTTTCCGAAAGAAAACCTGCTTGATTATTAACCTTAGGATAAAGATTATCCTCCATAATATTTACAGAAGCCGCAGGAATAAGATTTTCAGCTTTAACTATATCAAGAATTTCACTAAGTGAAATTTCTGAATTTGCTCCTGCCATTTCAGCATCTTCATTTACTGATTTAAAATTCAGCTTTCCGCCTTTCATTTTCAGTGGTACAACAACTGTATTATAGCTATCCGGAATTGATTTTACAGATTTTTCAAGTGTTTCCGGATCATCAAATTCCTTTTCATCCAGCCAGTATGCACGGATTTCAGATTCTTCAGTATTTTCAAGAGGTTCAATAAATTCTTTAAGAGGTGTCTGCGAACTTTCGCTGTCTGACTCTATTTCACCTATTGCTGCAAACGGCCTTGCAACACTATATCCTAAAAAACAAAAGAATGATGCAATTACAAATGTAAACAACACAGAAGAAATGTTGTTAAATATTTTACGAAAATGTATTTTCCGTTTATATACATTTTTTTTATTTCTCATTTTTTTCTCCAGGTTCTGCACAATTTATTCAAAAAACAGCACACACACATTTTGTACTGTCTATATATAATAATATATATAGAAAACACATAGGATTTTTTTATATTATCGGGAAAATATATTTACTGAAAGGAGAATCCGATGAATATAGAAAAACTAAATAATTATGCTGTCAAGATTTTTCTTTCAGACAGTGATCTGAATGCTTATGATATATGTTTTCAGGAAATGAACAGTCAGAATACCGCAGCTCTTATTCTTTCACTTGCTGATGAAATCATGGATTGCTGCGGAATAAACATTTCTGATAAAAAACTGATTGCGGAAGTTTTCCCGCAGAAAAACGGATGCACTATTTTTATATCGTTCAGTCCTTCATACCATAAAATACAATATAAAAAAATACAATTTACTGTAAGTCTTGATAAATATGAACAACTGAAAGAATTTTGCCGCTTTCTGCAAAAAACGCCTGAATATCATATTAGATCCAGCAGTCTTTATTTTAACGGCCTATTTTTCTGTTTAATAATATTATGTGACGGAAAGTCAGCAGATTCTTTATACAAGGCTGCGGAAAAATACGGTTATCCTGATTATACTACCGAAATTTCAGAGGCAGCTATAAAAGAGTATTTTACGTGTATTGAAAGTCAGGGTGCTGTCAGAAAGGCGGCTGCTATCTGATTGCCATTACTGCTTTTTCCATATCCTTTGCTTTGAAAAGATAATTTCCCGCAACAAGAATATCCGCTCCCGCTTCCGAAGCCATAACAGATGTTTCGGCATTTATTCCCCCGTCAACCTGAATAGTTACAGGAAGATCGTTTTCATCAATATACTTTCTTGCTTCTTTGATTTTGTCAAGCATATCTGTCATAAACTTCTGACCGCCGAATCCTGGTTCAACAGTCATTATAAGCAGCATATCAATATATTCCATATATTTTTTTACTGCTTCAAAAGGAGTTCCCGGTTTTATCGACAGTCCGGCTTTTATTCCTGATTTCTTTATCATTTTAAGAGTTTCATACGTATTATCGGAGCTTTCAAGGTGAATGGTAATTATATCTGCTCCTGCTTCAATAAATCTGTCAATATATTTATCAGGTCTGTCTATCATAAGATGTACATCCAGGCTAATATCAGAAAATTTTTCTACCGCTTCCAGAACAGGAAATCCAAAAGAAATATTTCTTACAAACCTTCCATCCATTACATCAAAATGAATCATATCGGCACCGCTTTTTTTTATTCTTTCAAGCTCACTTCCAAGATTGAGCAGATCGGCGCTCAGAATAGATGCTGAAATAATTTTATTCAAAATTCGTCCCTCGCAAAAATTTACTTTTATATTAATTATATCTTATTATTTTTAAGACGTCAACACAAAAATTGCAATAAACACAAAATTAATAATTTTTATTTATCATATTCGAAAAGTTTTATAATGTTCTTTAATCCTGTGAATTAAATCAGTTGAACTTTAATAGTATTTAAAGAATACTCTCACAGGAGGCAGGAACATGAATAAAAGCAAAATTGTAAAAGATACTTTTTTTCTTACATCCATTGATCTTGCACTGCAAGGTCTTTCACTTATATTAAATGTATTTATCACCAGAAAACTCGGAGCTGCAGCAACAGGTACCATTTCGCTTATAAATACTTTTTTCTGCTTTACGGCAATTATATCCAGTGCAAATATTTTTTTGTGTTCAAGCCGTCTGATATCAGAGGAAATAGGAAAAGAGTGCGGAAATCCTTCCAGGATCTTCAGATTCGGAATGATGTTCTCTATGCCCATAAGTATTTTAACAGCTGTTATAATTTTTATTTTTGCTGAAGTTTTAGGTAATAAAGTTCTGCATAGTCGTGAGATGATAAATGCAATACGTATTCTGGCATTCAGCCTACCATTAAATTCTGCGGCCTCATGTATAAAGGGTTACTTTAATGCTTACCGCAAAGTATCTGTTACAGCTGCCTCAGGTGCATTTGAATTTCTTGTAAAATCAGGGCTTTTTGCTTTATTTGCCGAATTCATGGTATCAACAGGTAAAATGGATGTTTTTACAGCATTCTCAGTTAGCATAGGTTCCGGTCAGCTTGCAGGATTTCTCTTTCTTTTATTTTTCTACATACACTTCAGGAAAAAATCCTGCTGTTCGGCATCAATAAGCTTTAAGCGTTTTATTTTTTTCTCTGTTCCGATTATTCTTAACAGCATTGTCACAGCAGTACTCAGCAGTGCAAACGATGCTCTTGTACCACTCACATTAAAGCAATACGGTAATTCAACAAATGAGGCACTTAGTCAATTTGGAATATTTGAGGCAATAATTATCCCTGCATTGTTTTTCCCATCCGGAATTTTGTGCAGCCTTTCAAGTATACTCATTCCGGAGCTTTCAAGAGAAAAAGGTGCAGGAGATATGAAAAGAACTGCCGGAATTACCAACAAAGTACTCCGGCAGACATTCAGTTTTTCAATTTTTGTAGCAGCAGTTTTTCTGTGCTTTGGTGAAGAAATCGGATTTCTTATGAGCGGCGAAAACTTTGCAGGGAAAATCCTGAAAATACTCTCCCCTGCCATTCCGTTTATATATCTTGAGATTATCCTTGAGGCAATCTTAAAGGGTATGGGAAGGCATAGTTTTTCTTCTCTGAATTACCTTGTTGAATATACCATCAGAATTTCTGTGCTTCTTATTTGTGTGCCCATTTTTGGATTTTACGGAATCGTCGCTTCCTACCTTGCAAGTAATATTATCTGTAATACCACAAGAATTATTATGATAATAAAAATAACCGGTATCAAGTTCAACGTTTCCGACAACCTGATAATCCCAATCATTTCTGCTGTTTTTTCTATGCAGGTCGTAACTGTGATCGATCATTATATCCATCTGAACTTTATGAATATAATAGCGGAAACAACGATCTTTACCATTATTTCCGCTATACTCTATATACTTGTCCAAAAAATAATTTACAGGATTTGCGATAGTAAATTTGAAATCGACTGCACTAATGTATGATTTCATCTGTGTTTGCTTTTATAAAGTCTTTTTACAATTTTCTTGTTTGAAAAGCCTCCCTTAGGATTCTTTTTGGCATATACAAATGCCCATATACATATTCCAAGGTATGCTGCGCTTATTAATATTGCAATAAGAAATGCTCTCGCAAGCCATTTGGATTTAAAAAAATTTTTAGCTGCTGTCATATTGAATTTAACAAAGGATCTGTCAACATCGGATGCTGCAATCAAATCAACTGATGCAATAGTTTCATCTGAAAGCCTGAGCTCATATTCACCAAGCTTTTGCCCTTTTTTGACCGGTGCCTGAACAGATTTAGCAACATTTATATTTCTCTGAATAGATGTTACATCAATTTCATCATACCACAGGGCTTTATATTCTTTGGCAGGTTTCACAAGGACATATCCGTTTCCGTCAGAGTTTTCAACCTTAACTTCTGCAATTTCTTCTGTATCATCAAGAATGACTTTGAATTCAAAACTGTTAAATGCCCATTCCAGAAGATTATATGCATCAATAATATGATAATATTTGGAATCTCCTTCACTGTCATAAAAAGGTGCATTCAAATCAACAAGCAGATAATTTATACCATCGGAAGAACCCATGGTAATGATATTTCGTCCACTAAGCACAAGATTACCGGTTTTTACCCCTTTGACTCCATACATATAGTAATCGCTTGCAGCGCTCATAATAATATTTGAGTGGGACCATATCCATGTTTCTTCATGAGGAGTAACATAACTCTGTGGATGAACTTCGTATTCTTCTGCTGTCGCGATCTCCTCAAACCCGGGAACCGACAAAGCATACAAAGTAATTTTAATCATGTCATTTGCAGTGGTTATTTGCTTTGGGTCATAGAGACCATGAGGATTTGCAAAATAAGTATTTTCTGCCCCGATTTCAGATGCCTTTTCATTCATTTTCTCTACAAAAGCCGAAATATTACCGTTTCCAAAGTGATATGCAAGAATATTAGCAGCTTCACATGAAGAAGTCAGCATCAGTGCATAAAGATAATCTGTTACTGTAAGAGTATCTCCATCCCAGATCTCTCCGTATCTCAAATCATCCTGATACTCGTATTCTTCAAATTCATTATAAAGAGTTTTATCGGCTCTGATTGTTTCTGTATCCGGGTCAGCACAATTTTCCAGAACAATAATTGCAGTCATTATATTGACAAGTGATGCAGGCATCTGCTCCATATCCGGATTTTTTTCATATATAACCGATTCTGTATCCAGATTCATAAGAACAACAGACTGACCATAAACATCAAAATCCGGTTCAAAAGTTACAGCTCCTGCATTTGTACATAAACAGAAAATACACATTAATATCGCCGATAAAACGGAAATGAATTTTTTCAATTTAAACAACTCCCGAAAATAATATATTTATATTATAGCAAATTTTTCGCCGGAATAAAATACTTTTCAAAAAAAAATAAAAATATATTTACGAATCAAGGATTTTATGTTAAAATAATAAGGTAATATCAAAAAGGAGGAAAACACAGTGATTTACGTTACAGGAGATATGCACGGTGAGTTTTCCCGTTTCAAAGCAAAAGACATGAAAAAACTTAAAGCCGGTGATACTCTTATTATATGTGGAGATTTTGGTTTTATATGGAATGATTCAAGACATGAACGTTCTATTCTCAATAAAATTGGCAATCTGAAATTTAATGTTGCTTTTGTTGACGGATGCCACGAAAACTTTGATATTCTTGAGCAATTTGAGGAAATCGAGTGGAATGGCGGAAAAGCTCATTACATAAGCGGTAATCTTGTTCATCTTATGAGAGGACAGGTATATACAATTGAGGGCAAAAAGATTTTTGCTTTCGGCGGCGGACATAGTCAGGATTATGATTTAAGACGTTCGGAAAACTGGTGGATTCAGGAACAGCCTACACATGAAGAAATTATTGAGTCCATTAATAACCTTGCAGTTTATGATAACGATGTTGACTTTATTGTTACTCATGAACCTCCTGCATCACTTAAGGACTGCCTTGGTGTAGACGTATTTCAGCGGCTTGAAATACATGCTTTTTTTGAAGATATAATCAAAGCGTGCCACTTTGAAAAATGGTTTTTCGGAAAATGCCATATAAACAAATATATTCCGATGAAATTCTACGCCGTATTTGATGATGTTGTAGAACTGTATCATATTGAAAGCATATAGAATACTATTCTGTAACAAGCAAGCAATAATTTACAGGAATTATATTATTGTCAAAGTCGAATTTATAGATATCAGTACAAAATAACTTCGAATTCAATCTTGCATGGTAAATTATGGAATTGTAATGCAAAACAGATAAATAAAATCAACCGAAAATAAAGAGTGCTACCCTTCTGATGGTAACACTCTTTTTTGTAATATAAAATATCATTACATTATATTTTTATGAAATTAAGTACAGAAGTGTGAATTATCATAAAATAAAGGCTGCGTAGTTTATTACCACGCAGCCTTTTGTACTCACAACAAATATCTTTTATTGATCGTTCATTTACAACCGTAATTTTTAATTATAAAAACTTACTGATTGCCAAGTTCGCTATATGCAATGATCTTTGCAAGATAGTTAATAATCTTAGCTGTATCACCCATATTGATCTTGTCATCATATTCACAGTTTGCATTAGCAAGACCCTGAGCTGTTACAGGAGTTGTATTGTCAAGAAGGAACTTATTGAGTGTAACAACGTCAGCTATTTCAACCTTATCATTACAGTCAACATCGCCCCAATGTGAAGCCTTAACACTTGTATCAGCTGTTGGATTTGAGCCTGTTGTATCTGTTGGATTTTCACCTGTTGTGTCTTCTGTAGGATTTGTTGAATCCTTTACAGTTACAGTTACAGTAGCTGTCTTATCTCCAACCTTAACTGTAACAGTTACAGGACTGCTGGAACTGCTTACAGCCTTAATTGTACCATCAGTGCTTACTTCAACAGCATCACTGCTTGATGTAATAGAATCAATTGCTACAACTTCACCGCCAACCTTAGCTGTGATTTTTTCAGATTCACCAACAGCAAGTTCAATCTTAGAAGGTGTTACAACAAGCTTATCACTTGCACTGCCTGCGTCCGGTGCTTCGTCCTCAAGGAATGAAACAACCCAAGCGAAAGGAGCATTCCAGTTGATTGTAACTTCGTTTGTTGACCATGATTCAGCATTATCAACAAAGCACTTCTGTGATGCAACTGAACCTCTCGTATATCCAAGACCCTGAATGTATGGATCCTGCATACCTGCACCAGGACCACCTGACATTACGCCTGCCGGAGCCATTGGGAATGACTTGTCAAGTCCGTATGACCAATATCTGTGGTGTGGATACTGGAGGTGATATGTACCGTATCCTGTTACATATGAGAAGCCAAGACCATTACGTCCGAAGATGTAGTCCATTGCTTCAGATACACCATTAATGTACTTAGTATCATCTGTTACGTCATAAGCATAAGCCATAACAATAGCATTATTTACAACAAATGAGTTAGAACCCCATTCATAACCTGTAACATCAATTCCTTCACCAATGTTTACAGGATCCTGGAATGTAGCACCGTGATATGGAGTACCCATACCCTGCTTAGCTTCTTCATCAACATATGCATCAGCTGCAGCAGTAATAGCGGAATCGATCTTAGCCTTATCTGTATCAGATGTTTTGTCAGAAAGATAAAGTGTAAGTGTACCAAGACCTGCTGTACATCCCCAGTTGAATGAACTGAACGAACCGTTGTTTTCACCGCCGCCGAGGTTTGTTGTAAGACTGAATGCCTTATCAGCAGCATCTTCATTCTGGTAACCCTTAAGATCATCATAATATGAAGACAAACCTGTTGTTGCATAAAGTTCACAAGCTGCCCAGTAGAAATCATCATCTATGTAAGTATCACCGTAAGCACCGCCGCCGATAGCCTGATCCATAGGTGCAAAGAGTGTATCTGATGAACTGTATTTGCTTCCGTTTGCTACATATGCTTTCTTAGCAGCTTCATATGTCTTCTTTGCAACTTCAAGACATTCTGCTGAGAATGAATCATCGATTCCAGCCCAAAGACGTGAAGCCTGAGCAGCACAAGCAGAAAGGTTAAGTGTTGCAGCATACGTTGGAGGCTTAACTATACGAGTTGTGCCCCATTCTTCTTCATAGTCATAAGGTCTTGTAGCAAGTCCTGTCCACTTATGGTCATGAAGCTTGTGATATACCATGTTTTCATACTTAGAACCATAATACGGGTCACTGGACTTAACCATCATCTTGAACATCCATTCAAGTTCATATCTTGCTTCATCAAGAATGTTAGGTGCACCATTAGAATTTTCAGGAATATTCATTACTCCGCCGTCATTGAATTTGGAATCAGTGCCGGTTGACTTTGAATATTCATACATATTCTGAAGTGTCCAAACAGAAATACCACCGTTAACAACGTATTTACCATGGTCACCGGCATCATACCAGCCGCCTGTACCATCGATCTGATACTGTTTATCACCATCAAATGTACCTGCATATGACTTAACCCATTTTGACTGAACATAAGCCAAATCAGGATCATGACCCTTTACATGAGAAAGAGCACTTGTATCGCCTGATGTGATATATGCTGACTCAATATCAATACCTGAACGGTTCTGATAATAGTAGTTAAGAGCATCTGTAAGTAATCCGTCATAAAGTGTATTAGCAACATTGAACGGATGGCTGACTGTAAGTGTATATTCTCTGCCTGCCTTATCAACATAAGGAGCTACACTTTCATCAACCTTAATTGTATAACCTGCACCGCCAACATTAAAGTCAGAGAAGTCAATTATATGAACGTTTTCACCTGAGTCTTCATCAAAACCCTTAGGTTCTGTTTGGCCTGTGTAAACTTCGTTGCCAGATGCATCAAGAATAGAAAAGTCAAGCGGAGAAGTAGAATCAGTAACATAAGAAGCCTTCTTGTTCAGATTTTCAAAATAACCAACCTGATTAAGACGGATATTGCTGTGAGGTGTTATAACACCAAAATCATCAGTAAGATCAAAGTTACAGCCCTCGCCGGATTCATCACCACATGTTGTACATTCAAGAGTGAGGTTATCAAACTTAATTGTTGAACCGTTCGGCATACCTGTATCATTGTTACCGTACTGACCCTGATTATCTGCATAATGGAATGCCCATTCAGCAACTTCAAGGGACTGGTTTGCTGTAAATGTATCTGAACCCGTATATGTCTGTCCGCCCTTTACCTGAAGCGGCTTCCATTCCTCTCCTGAAAGATTATGCCAGATTTCAATGTCGCCCTTATAGTTACCAACCTTTGAATAAATGTAACCATCATCGCTTGGTGTGATCTCCCAGCTTATCTTGTATGTATGACCTGACTGGATTTTAAGACCTCTGTGACGAAGCTGAAGATCCCATCTTCCTTCAGGGCCTTTATTGTTTATGATCTTTACAATGTAAGCACCGTCTTTAAGTTCAAAAGACTGCTTTGCAGGGTTAGTTTCACATGTATGCCATGGAAGACCAACACCCTCATCAAAGTTGCTCTGGCCGAGCATATTACCAGCTGATACGCTCATCGGAGCAAATGTTGCTACTGTTGTTGAAAGCATAGCAGCAGTCATAAGGCTTGCCGCAACTGCTTTTACAAGTTTCTTCTGCATTTCTTAAATACCCTCCCAAAAAATATAAAAATACATTAACGGTCTTTCAACCGCTCGGATGCATAAGCTGATTTTGTTCAATCAAGCTTATTTGTTCATAAGCAAATTGCCGTGAACAAAGAAAATAAACCTTTGTGAATCTTTTTTCACAAAACGCACAGTAAATTTTCATTCATATTATAATATATTTACCGAATAAAGTAAAGTCTTTTTGTAATTTTTGTATGATTGTATGAATATCACGGATTTTTTTTGTACATATGCACAACAAAAAACTGCTCTGCAGAATAAATCACAGAGCAGCTATATAATTATTATTTTCCAAGATCTGATTGCGGAATAATTTTTGCAAGATAATTTATTATCTTACCGCTGTCAGCCATATTAACAACATTGTCCTTCTCAACATCGGCATTTGCCATGCTTTCGGATGAAAGTGGATAATTATCACTGTCCAGGAGAGAAAGATTAAGTGTTACAACGTCAGCAATTTCAATCGTTCCATTACAGTCAACATCTCCGTAACAGCTTGCTTCACCAAGTGTTTCTTCTGTAACATCGGATCCTGACGGAGCAGTTGTCGGTACTTCTGTAACAGGCGGCACTTCTGTTGGTTCAATATTTTCAGCATAAGGTTCTTTACCCCAGATAAGCTTTCCATTATCATACATTGTTATCTTATCTGTAACAGCAACATCCTGATTAACCAGCCCTTCAAATGAATAATCATTATCCGGATTCCAGAAATTCGTTGCGTCAGGAGCAGATATTCTGAATTGCACCTCTCCCTGATGCTCAGACTGTCCTGTGGGGGCTATGAATGTTCCGTCCGCATAGGTAATTTCTACATAATATATATTATCTCCATAGTGCTTAGGCTCCGAGATCGTACAATTCTGGAATTCATCCTGTCCTATTTTTACCGTCAAATCATCAGAAGTGTATCCGGCTTCGAAAAGCTCTGTGAGATCCATATAATATCTGTATGAAAGATTTTTTATTACCCTTGCCGGCCACGCACTGTGATTTGTAGCCTGAACCTTGAGTTCAGTAAAGTTACTGCTTGCCTGATTTATGCATGCTTCAATATAAAATTCATCCCACTTCGGAGTTTCCACAGGTGGGAAATCCGGATCAGATGTTCCACCGTTTTTCTCAATCAATCCGCAAAGTGCAGCTGTATAACCAGCATTGTAGTCAATAGCAACCTCTGAATTTTCGTATGAACTTACGACATCATTATACTGGCCGTTTTGATTAGGTCCGCCAACCAGCGCTCCGTACAGCACATGAGCAT
>JBJEQV010000079.1:0-11225 GCA_051881915.1 Porcipelethomonas sp.
ATGTTTTCAAGCTGACTGTTGCCGATATTTTTCAGTCTGTAAGCATAATCATTATCCTTTCCACCACAGTCAATTTCAAGCTCAACTCCGAAGTATCGTTTACCGTCACCTCTGAACAATGGCGTAGGCTTATAGCTGTATTCCTCAATCTCGTCGTCTGAATCAATGTCATCATAGCAGCTGTCACAGTACGGCAGGTCGCAATGCCAGTTAACATCATTGTCGTGAATGATTCTGTCACAATTTTCACATCTGCGGTAGTAGTCTTCAAAGCAGTCCTGACAGAGCCAGGTATGGTCATCGGTGATACAGTCATCCGTATAAATGATTTCTCCGCAGTGGTCACATGTTATGCAGTGTTCATCAACACATTCTTCACACAGCAGATCACCATTTACTGTTGTTCCTTCTCCCTCACTGATTACCTCACCGCAGTGAGAACAAATTCTTTCTTCTTCCATTTTTCAAGTTCCTCCTAAAAACAAAAAATTCCGATAAGGCTGAAAGATTCACCTTATCGGAATTATAATATATATTTGAAAATTACAGTTATTTCACAGATTATATAGTGAAAATATCTTTATCTCAAAATAAATAGTGACATCTATATTCTTTTATACCATGTTATTGTACAGAATATCCAATTCATCCAATTCTGCCTGTAATCTCTTCTGCATTTCTGTTTCAATAAATTCTTTCTTCAAATTCGTTATAAATCGCAAATCCGTAAACAAATGTCCGACTGTAACGAGAATTTCTCCAATATCAAGCTGTTTGGGGTTTTCTGTAATACATGCTGCAATAGTACTGCTTGAAGAAGAAATGAGATTAGAAATTAGCAGAATTTTTCTTGTTCTAACCTGGTAAAGATTTTTACTGCCGTCTTTAGTCGGATTATAGAATAATGAATGCGCAAGATTGATTATAATATCGAACAAAACTGAAAATCCAGCTGACCCTGCAATAAATTTCAAATCTCTGGCAAGACACAACGAATCATATTGACTGTTGTACAGTTCATTTGCAAAAGACTCATCAAACGTACTTAAAATTGGAACCGGCAAACCTCTTTTGGTATACACATCTGATTTCAAATGTATTGCTTTTGTCATTCAAAGCAGCATCTGCTTCTTTGATTACTTTATTAACAGTTTCTAACAAATCTAAAGATTTAAAAATTCATATCCTTCTCATTTAAAACATATTCGCCCAAATTTTTCATCCAGTCATAATTTTGATTATTTTATTTACACCATATTTCAGACACACATGGATCTTGTTCAATAAGATAGCTGTTTATCTGGTCGTCAACCTTGAATTCATAATATTCGCCGGTAAGCTCTGACAGATAATCAAAAACTTCAGAATCAGTCTGGAATTTATAATATATGCTGATATTGTCCACAGTTTGTACAATATTAAATCCGCCACCGTCCATATTATCCCAGTATATTGAATCAGGAACTTCATTATTTTCAATAAATTCTGAATATGTCATTCCAAACCAGGTACTTTCCGTTGCATTTCCGTAATCCAGAAATACCATAACCGGCTGCTTGTCATCCGGAACAAATTTTTCTCCGCCGTCATATTCAAAATATACCCTATAGCCGGGCAAAACGGAAGGTGAAGTAAATTCATAAGCAGTACCGCTGTAGTTGCTTACAACTGCGCTGTATTTATCACCACAAAGCTCCGCAAGCTCTTTTCCGGTCATTGTTCTCAATTCATTTATATCATACTTCTTTTTTTCCTGAGCACTGGTTTCCTCCGACGGCAATCCGGTATTCTCCCCTATTGCTGCTTCCGGTTCAGCCGTAACATTTTCCGCGGTATTTACTGTCGCAGTTGTTTCAATAACTGTTTCTGTAACATCTTCTGTTTCAGTCGGTAATTCTGTTTGTTCCGTTGCTTCAATTTTCGGTGAAATCATTTCTGTGCTTTTATTTTTATTGCTGTCATCATTAAAATACATATATATCAAAAATCCTGCAAGAATAATTACAAAAGCAACAAGCAGTATTATTATCACTGTAACAGCCGATTTTTTCTTTTTTACAGGTTCTTTTTCGGTTATATCAGACTGTGAAATACCACTTTTAGTGGATTCAGATTCAAATTCAAACTCGCAAAGGCTACATAATTTGGCATTATCATCGTTTTCTGCTCCGCAGTTAGGACAAATCATTTTAATCCCCCATTTCAATTTACTGTTATAAACTCAGAAGAAACGGCACCAATACTGTTATTATACAAAATCAGATACCAGTCACCAAGGTCTTCAACTATCGGAACTATATCTCCCTTATCAAGAGTTCCAATAATCTGGCTTTGTGTATTGGTATTGCTCCTCACATTCAGTACGCCTTCTTTTATTTTTACAGTGCCGATAACAAACTCTGCACCGTCAGATTCCTTTGTAAGTGCTATACCATCCCACATTATCATATCGTTTTCCGGATAAAATCTCAAAACATGTTCTTCTATAGAATATATTTCACAATAAACCTGATCACCCTCATATTCAACAGTACATACGGTCATATCACCGCTCCAGCCGCTGCCTCCATCAATATTACCATTACATATATATACAGCAGAAGATGTAGTTCCGGAACTCCAGTTGATTCTGATATTGAACTCATTTCCTTTTTGTCTCAC
This sequence comes from Porcipelethomonas sp., assembly GCA_051881915.1. Taxonomy (GTDB): domain Bacteria; phylum Bacillota; class Clostridia; order Oscillospirales; family Ruminococcaceae; genus Porcipelethomonas. Next base: position 2,662 of record JBJEQV010000079.1, read on the forward strand.
ATAAGCATGTATTCTCGGATATTCAATGCCGCCATTGTATGTACTGAATGTTTCATCATCAGAATTGACTTTTACAGCTTCTGTTGCCTGTTCTTTTTTGGGTGCTGTTTCAGCCGAAGAAGCGGTAGTCACTGTTGTTGTCTGAAGTGTTGTAACAGTAGTAGCCGCCGTTGTTTCCGGCACAGCTGATGTTGTAATGACGGTTTCTGTTGTTTCCGTCTGATTTTCAGCCACAGGCTGTACCGTATTTCTGTTGCTATTATCGCTGCCGCCAATAAACTTTACTGCTATCATTGCCCCAAGAACAATAATGACAGCAATTAAAATCACGATAAGAACAATCCCCTTTGACTTCTTTTCATTTACAGGTTCTGTGTTGCTGTCTGTTTCAGAAATGCTTTCAGTAAACGGTTCATCAGTTTCATCTGCGCCTCCGTCAAAGCTGAAACCGCAAAGGGAACAGATTTTTTCATCATCTTCTATTTCCATTCCGCAGTTTGGACAATTCACGTTTTAATCCTCCTTTTATCCAAGCTTACATTTGATTGTACAAACCTTATCATATTCTGAACCGTCAAATACGCTTATAGTGTATTCTATGATACCATTTCCGTCACTATCTGTACCTTGCAAATATGTATCATAATTATTATAAGCATTATTACGCTCATAAATTTCACTTTCTTCAGCAATTGTTTCCTTGCTTGTACCATCTTCACATTCAACAAGATAAACCTTAGCATGATCAGCAGCACGAAAATACAATGTTCCTATATCATCTTCGAAATAATCAAATCCAACGAATCCTGCCTTACACTCATGCGGACATGACATAGCATTATCATCACCACTGATTTTTATAGTACCTCCACCTGTCAGACAAATTATGGGGATCAGTATTATAATAAAAACAGCCGCTATACAAATCACATATCTGAGTTTTTTATCAAGTTTACTCCAGAAAGCAGAGATCTTCCTTACATTCTTGTTATTCATGACCTTCTGAACTTTTTCATTTTCCATGACCTTATTGTACTGCTCGGAATTTTTTATATTGATTACAGCATTAGAGATACCCTCATCAAGCTTTTTTCCGGCATTGACGGCAGCACCTTTAGCTTTCTTAACGCTTTCATTATTCTGTGTAATATTGCCAAGTTTTTCTTTAGCATTTCCGATAATTGCGCTACCCGCAGCAGAAACATCAGAAAAAGATTTTGAAGAGGTTACAGGTGCCTTAAAGCTTATGCTTACATTTTCCGGACACTCTTTCATAAGCTCCTTCATGTCCTCCTGTTCACCGACAAACTGAATTGAATAAAGGTCAGTATTCAGGTAATTTTCAAGTTCTTTAAAAATACCGTCCCACTTTATTTCCCTGAATTGAAACGGATAAATCCATTCATCTATGGTTCTGTTCTGAATTTTTGAAGTATCAAATATTTTTCCATTTACAGTGATTTTAGTTGAAAATGGCTCTTTTTTATAAAGGATTACTACCTTATTATTGGTTCCTGCAACTTTTATAGCTGTATTTTTCACAGCATCTTTTAAAATTCCCATTTCTTTATCGGTACCACTGAACTGTATAGTAATTTCATTGCTGCCGGTAAATTCCTTCAGTTCATCACAGATACCATTCCAACGAATATTTTTTACAATAAACGGATATGCCCATTCTTCAATTTTTCTTCCAGCGATTCTGGAAACGTCCATTCTATTTTCTTCAAAAGTGATTTCTGCTGAGGGTACTTCAGAATTGTATTTGATTTTTACAATCTTATTCATTTTTATACAACCTTTCTTTTGTTTTTCTGTCTATATACAGAATTTCAGATTTTTTCACCAATTATTCTTATTATACACTATATTTTTTCTGCCGTCAAGCAATATTATTGTTTTTATATAGTTTACATTTCACCTCATTAGTCTATGCTTAATATGAGGTGATTTTTTTGTATGTAGATTACAAATTGCTTGGCAAAAATATTGCAAGGAGGAGAAAGGAACTGAAGCTTAAACAGTACGAGGTCTGCGAACGGGCAGAGATCAATGCCAAATATCTTTCATGTATCGAAACCGCACGTTCAATTCCCAGTCTTGATGTGCTTATGAAAATATGTGGTGCACTGGAAACGACTCCGAATCAGCTTTTACTTCCGTCTGTTTCTGAAATTGAGAAGTCTAAAACAGACGAAATACTTATTGAAAAGTTCAATTCCCTTTCTCCCAAAGGTCAGCACCTTTCCCTTGCTTTTATGGACTGGATATCTGATAATCTTTAATCCATGGTTCTATTATACAGCCAGAACCGGACAAACGCCTGTCCATGAAAAAAATCCCCCAAAAAATCCGCTGAAAATTTTCATTCAGCGGATTTTACTTCATATGTATTCCTTTTATATAGTCCTGCTGTGCAGACAGCTCATACCATTTCGCTGCTTCATTTTTACACTCCTTGCTCTTATGTAATATATTTTAAATTTGATTTGATACATAACAATTTCAGCTCATTTTCCAAAGAATTTTGAAAGAACTATATGATTGCTTGTAAGATTTTTCGCAGATTGAGTTGGTTAAGAATCAAATAACCAATTATATTTAAGTATTTTTATCACTCTGATTAATGCTAAATAATGAAGCTATATTTCTATAATTAATCGCTGTAGTGTTTACTATTTATATATATCTTGCATTTAATTATTTTTTACAACAAAAAATCTTCATCTGTTATAATAGACAAAACATCAATATTCGGTTTTTCAATATTTACAACACGTTTTGCATGGTTCAGCACTAAGTCATCATAAATATTTCTGACCATTCTACCATTTGCAAAACTCTCATCTTTATCTTTAATTTGGTTTTCAAAGTAACACTTAATATCTCTTTTTGCGCTATTGCTAAGTACATAGTCATTATATTTACACATTTTCTCCAGAATTTCTTCCAACTCACTTGCATTATAGTCTTCAAATTCAATAAACGTATTAAAGCGTGATTTAAGCCCTGGATTAGAACTAAAAAATTTATTCATAGGCTCCGTATATCCTGCTACAATAACAACAAGATCTTCCCTGTAATCTTCCAATGCTTTGGTCAGTTCTGTCAGACATTCCCGACCATATGAATCACTGTTATCATTTTCAGTAATGCTGTATGCTTCATCTATAAACAAAACTCCGCCTCTTGCTTTTTCTATAACTTTTTTTACTTTTAGTGCAGTTTGTCCCTGATAGCCAGCTATCAAGTCTGTTCGTGAAACTTCGACAAAATGTCCCTTTGACAGAAGACCTATTTGCTTGTATATACGTCCAACTATTCGTGCAACAGTAGTTTTCCCTGTACCCGGATTTCCTGTAAATGCTAAATGCAAAGTACTCTTTGCGGTATGCAGATTATTATCTCTTCGTAATTTCTGAACTTTCTGATAAACAATCAAATCATTTACTTTTTCCTTTACATTTTTCAATCCAACTAATCCATTTAATTCATTTAAAAGCTCTGGTAACGTTCTGTTATCATCTTCTGTTTTATCTTTGCAGCAAATTTCTGAAACTTTCAAATATCCATAATACTTTATTAAACTTTCTTTTAATGAAGCGGCAACTTTTTTTACTTCATTTGAGTACTTAGCATCTTCTACAATCAAAGATATTTTTTTGAGCATTGCCAGCGCTGCAGCTTCATTTTTGTCTTCAGTAATATTCACTGCATATTTTGTGATTTTACCGCAGCTATCAGTTAAGGCATCTAATTTTGACGCAAAATTCAATAGATTTGTTTTATATGTATTATTCATTATATCATCCCTGAAAATTTATTATTATATATACAATAATCAACAAAAATGAAATAATTGAAGAAAATAAAGCAATATTTATTTTTCTGTTTGAAGATTTTTCTGATTCCTTTGCTTTTCTTACATCATCCCACATATGATCAATATCATTAAGATGCTTGATATTGTCAAAAGTTGATTTGAACTGATTAAGAATCGCAGTAGTATTTTCAAGGTCATTCACTGTTGCTTTTAATTCATCCTGTGTTCTGGTGAGATAATCAAGCTTATTATTCAGCTCTTTCTGAGTTTGAGCATATTCAATCAAACCATCCCACATATTTTTTTGTGAATTTGCGTATTCTATCAGATTGTCCCATATTTTATTAGCATCATTTACATCACTCCACATTTTATCGATGTCATCAAGATGATTGATTTTATCGAGTTTAGATTTGAACTTACTTAATGCTATAATTGTTTTTTCAAGTGTTGATGTGGTGGCAGTTAATTTTTCCTGTGTAGCAGCTAAATCCTTAACTGTTTTATCTGTATCATTAAGTGCCTTTTGTGCATCAACTCCTGCCTTTTTAGCGTCCTCGGCGGCTTTTTCTGCTGACTTTATTGATATCAGAATACCTTGTATGTAATCTTTATCAAGAGCTTCGAATGCGTTGTATATCTGTTTAAATTGGTCTATTGTTTTCAATTGAACATCATTAAGTCGTTCAAAACATGCTTCAAGTTTTTTTGAATATTCATTCATTTCTTCTCCGGTTACTTTATGTGCACCTAACCAGAACAGTCCGCCCTCTTCTTCAAATTTTTCAAGACTGACATTAGTATACGAATTCATAGCAAAGCTTCTGATTTCATTTTTTGCTTCTTCAAAATTGTGACTCTCTATCTGAAAATCACCATTATTGTATATAGACGGATTGTAATCATCATTGTCATAATCATCATTTTCATAATTATAGTTATTGACTTCTATAATTTCATCTGATAAAGGAGCATCGCAAAACTGACAGTTTCTCCTTGAACTCTGGTTGTATTTTCCACAATTATCACAATATTTTTTAGCCATAATTTACCCCTTTAACTTTCATTTAAAATATGCTTTTACAAGGCATGCACAAACACTTGTAAAATTTTTTTATAATAATTCATCCAAAAGATTATTCATATTATTAAGCATATCATCACATTGCTTTTGTGACTCTTCAATTTCATTAAAAGTCTCTTCATTATCACTTTTTAAATCTAATGTATCAGTTTCTTCATCACTAAATATATTTTGAACGGCATCTCTCATTATTGCTGCCGCTTTATTATGTCGCTGAGTGATGGATTCAGCAATCTGCATTTTCTGGCTTTCAAGCTGCACTTGCTTTACATCTATAAGCTGATTTTGTTTTTGCAGTATTTCATTACCCTTATCAACAATAGCAGTACGGATTTCTGCTTTTTTCCTTTTTGCAATTGATTTTTCAATCGAATTAATGGCAATAGCACCAATAATTCCAGCAGTTACTGCACCTAAAAAAATACCGAGTATATTCGCCAGACTGCCAAGCAATGGAATTTCAGCGGCAAAAAATGCACCAACACCCGGTATAAGAACCAATGCTTTTTCGATTACTTCTCCCAATACTATTGCTCCGGCAGCACTTAAACCAGCGATAACAATTTTGCCAACCTCCAGAATTAATGTTCCTACTGGCTTTCCTTTATTTTCAGGATTTTTAATATATGTAATTGCCTCTTTCAGCGACTTACATCCTTGTTTTAATAATATCCAAACCTTTTTTATCATTCTTACAACAGGTCCGAAAATTGCTGTTGCAATTGTTGTGACCATTGTATCAGCAGCGTTGATAAGATGAGTTTTTAATTTGCTTACAAATGATGTAATTGCCTCTTTCAGACTTGTTATAAGTGTTTCAAGCTTTTTACCTGAGGTTTTAAACCATTTTACAAGCTTTGCAATAATTTCCTTCATCAGTTCAGCAAGTAATTGCATAATAACTGCTCTGGCAGCTGTGCCGCCAATTCGTTTAGCTTCTTCACGACGAGATTGTTTGCCGGTTTCTATTGAACGTTCTATTCCTTTTTCTTTTGTGTTTTTATATTCTTCCTCAGAAACTCTTTCTTTTTCTCTGAGTTCACTTTCATTCAATCCGAAATACTCTGCCTGTGTCTGACCGGCACCTTTGCCCGTACGTTCTGAGTCCAGCCATTCACTCATTGTTGAATCACCTTTGGACTGATTGGCTGCAGAATCCATAAGATTCAAATTCTTTTCACTATTTGCATATGCTACCTGTTCCTCTCTTGAAAGATGTGCAGCTGCTTCAGGGTCACGTATAATTCTGGCAGCAGGATTAACATGATCCATATTCGTATTTTTGGTTTTTTCACCTGTCGGACGACCTTTATCAAAATCAGCACGAGCACCTTTTTTTAATGTTGATTTTTCCTCTCCGGTTCTTCTGTCTGTATGTGTTATTATTTTACCATTTTCATCTTTTTGAAAATTATTCTGCCAATCATCATATCTTTTCTGATAATCAATTTTAGTATTGTGTGTAGCTATCTTACCATTTGCAAAATTATCTGTAGTCTGAATATGAGCATCTTTGCTCAAATCCAATGTCAGTCCCTGATTTTCTTTTATAAAATCCTCTCCAGCAGTAACAGCGACCTGATTTAAAAATTGTTCCCAAACAACATTTTTAATTGTTTCACCTAAATGGTCTGGATTTTCTATTTTCTCTTTTTCTGATTCAAGAAAATCAACATCAGATAATTCAGTTTCCAGTTCACTTTGAAGTTTTTCTTCAAGCTCATCTAAATCAAAAGAATCGAGTAACTCCTCATTGTATTCATCATTATTATTTAATATTGCATTTTCCTTAGACATATTAAATATCACCTTATATATTCTTTATTTTTAAACATATTCAAATTTATTTCTACACATATTTTTATTATAAATTAAATATCCTTTAATGTCAAAATAATTTTCAACAGACTTTAATAACATAAGTTTGTTTTCATTAATACAGATTATTCATTTTTTCAATTTCATCCTTCATATCCTCAATCAGACAGTCCGGTGAAAGCACCTTCACCCATGACCCCTGTGAAAGCAGGTACATGATTATACCTCGTCCATAATTGACCTCTGCCTCAATTGTGCTGACATTGCCGTTTTTCTCGGTTACCTTTGCAGTCGGCAGACGGTCAAGTATTGCCTGTACAGACAGACCGGAAAACTCAAACCGTATTTTGATATTTTCTCCCGGAAACATAAACTGATTTTTTTCACGCAAATCGCCCTCGTCAAAATCATGCTTTCTGTCAAGCCGGAAATTCTCCCTGTGCTCCATGATTGAGGTAATACGGTCGATTCTGAAATATTTAGGTTTGTACTCCTCATCGTTATCGTCAGTCATGTACGCTATCAGGTAAAAATAATACTCACTGAACATTACAGCCGCCGGCTTGATTTTACGCTTTACCTCGTCACGATTCATTTTATAGTAGGTAATAGTAAGAGTACGTTTGTCCTCAATTGCCTGTATCAGCTTCCAGAGATTATCCACAACACCCTGACAGTCAGACTTGACTTCGTGATAGTGATAAATCTCTTTGCGTATCAGGTTTTCAAGGGTTTCCCTGTCACTTACAGTAGTGAATCTTTTAAGCTTTGAAATAAGTGTGAGAATCTCGTCCTTGCTAAATGCACGGCTTCCGAGGAGTACCTTGACAAGTGCAAAAAGCTCCTTGTTTTTTAGAAATTCATCATTTGTCAATGTGTACGACTTGTTCTTGCGTGAATATGTAAGCTCCGCATTCTGCATAAGCTCTCTGTGCTCTGCAAGAAAGTTTTTGATACCGCTGATGTCACGGCTGATACTTTTAGTTGAAACACCGTATTCACCTGCAAGCCTGTTCAAAGAAATGGCTTCTCCACGTAAGGCTCTCATAAAAATTTCAAGCATTCGGTCATTTTTTTCACAGTTCATTTTATGTTCTCCTGTTTTTACGACGCCATCATATCTTTCAGTCCGAACTGTTTCATGAAATTCGATTCAACGATTTCCAGTGTCCTGTCATCAATTTTTGTAACTTCCTTATCAGCAAGAATCCATGATTTGTCAATAGGATTAAGCTGTTCTGCCAGTATATACTGATTCTGATATTTCACATGAAATTTCATCATTTTATTCTGGGTAGTGCATGGAATTATGTAAATCAAATCTGAAAAAAGATTATTGACATCGTTGGAAAAAATTAGTCCTTTTCTAATGCCAGCCTGAATATGAGTACTGCCCTTCAAGTCTTCCGGAACCTGAATCCAGACTATATTTCCACGTCTGTACAGGAAATTTTCGTCATTCATCATATTTTCAATTTTTATTCTGTTTTCAGTTTTTATGTCCGTCTGTGTCATATAAAGACTTCCTTTCTGTTTATGTTACAAGTCTATTATACCGCGCTTACCAGACATACGGGTGTCCTTTAAATATTTTTATGAAAAAATAAAAACTTTGTATATCTAAATCGTCTCACTGCTTCCTTGCTATTTTATATTCATCACCGTCACGATAGTACGGACATTTTTTATACTGTCCTTGTACAAACCTTGCATACTCATCTTCGTCAAGGTTCATTTCACAGGTGTAACAGTCCAGCTCCTCATCGTAGGAACAGTATGCACAGGTATCACAATCATTCATTTTAATTCACCTTTCACATTCCATGTTTTTCAAGCCAG
>JBJEQV010000080.1:0-11008 GCA_051881915.1 Porcipelethomonas sp.
AACCGTTTTTGTGACAGGTCGTACAGTCGCGGCAGTGAGCAGAAAGAAGAAGCTCAATAATCATCCGTCTGTGCTTGATAAGTGCCGGAGTATTTGTCTTGATTTTCATTCCGTCTCTGGGAATTGTGGAACAGGCTGCGTCAAGACCGCCTCTCTCGTTTTCTACCATACACATACGGCACGCACCGTATGTAGATAATTCTGAATAATAGCATAAGGTCGGAAGCTCAATACCTGCTTTACGGACAACCTCAAGCACATTTTTTTCTTTATCAAAGGCAATTTTCATGCCGTCAACATACATATATCCCATTTTAAGCTTCTCCTATTCACAATATACGGCGCCGAACTTGCAGCTGTCCTGACAGGCACCGCACTTAATACATACAGAAGGGTCAATTTCAAACGGACTTTTGATCTGTCCGCTGATTGCTCCCACAGGACATTTCCTCGAGCACAGTGAACATCCCTTACACTTTTCTGCGTCAATCTTATAGGTTTTCAGCGCGCTGCATACTCCTGCCGGACATTTCTTGTCCCTTACATGAGCAATATATTCATCCCTGAAATATTTAAGGGTGGAAAGAACAGGATTTGCAGCGGTTTTTCCTAATCCGCAGAGAGCTGTATTTGAAACTGTGTTTGCAATTTCCTCAAGAAGCTCAAGATCCTCCATTGTACCGTTTCCGGCAACGATTTTTTCAAGTATCTCAAGCATTCGCTTTGTTCCCTCACGGCACGGAACACACTTTCCGCAGGATTCATTCTGGGTAAAGTTCATAAAGAATCTTGCAACTTCGACCATACATGTATGCTCGTCCATAACTACAAGACCGCCCGAACCGATCATTGCGCCGACCTTTTTAAGAGAATCAAAGTCAAGCATATAATCGTCGTATTCCTCGTTGAAAGTAAGGCATCCGCCTGAGGGTCCGCCTATCTGGACAGCCTTGAATTTTTCGTTGTTCTTGATTCCTCCGCCGATATCAAAAACAACTTCACGAAGCGTTGTCCCCATAGGAACTTCAATAAGACCGGTATTTTTTACATTTCCTGTAATTGCAAAAGCCTTTGTTCCGGGGCTTGTCTCTGTACCTATGGAACAGTACCAGTCAACACCGTTGAGTATTATCAGCGGAACATTTGCATAGGTCTCCACATTATTGAGAACTGTGGGCTTTGCAAAAAGACCTGCTTCAACAGTACGTGGTGGCTTTACACGGGGCATTCCCCTGTCCCCCTCAATTGAAGCTGTAAGAGCGCTTCCCTCGCCGCATACAAATGCTCCTGCGCCCTGATTTATATGAATATGGAATGAAAAGCCGGTTCCAAGAATATTGTCTCCCAGAATACCAAGCTCCTCGGCTTCTTTAATTGAATGATAAAGACGCTTAACAGCAAGAGGATATTCAGCTCTTACATATATGTAGCCCTCGTGAGCGTCCGTTGCAATACCCGCAATGATCATTCCCTCCAGCATTCTGTGGGAATTGCCCTCCATTATGCTGCGGTCCATAAAAGCGCCCGGATCTCCTTCGTCGCCGTTACAGACAATATAGCGTTCTTTTTCCGCCTGACCTCTTACCTGACGCCATTTTCTTCCGGCAGGGAATCCGCCGCCGCCGCGTCCTCTGAGAGAGGATTTCTCAATAACACTGCATATCTCTTCTCCGTCCATTTCAAAAAGTGCTTTTTCCAGAGCAGTGTAACCGCCCTCAGCTATGTATTCCTTTATTGAATCAGCATCTATCTGTCCGCATTTATCGAGAACGATTCGTGTCTGTTTTTTATAAAAAGGGATATCAAACTGCTTTTCGTAAACCTTACCGTTATCATGACAGAAAAGTCTTTCAACAGGTTCGCCCTTCATAAAAGTTTTTTCGACGATCTCCTCGCAGTCCGACACCTGAACTTTAAGATAAAGCCATCCCATAGGCTCAATTTTCACCAGCGGTCCCATTTCACAGAATCCATGACATCCGCTTTTCTTGATTCCGATTGAGCCGTGATCAACCTCCTCTTCAAGCTTTACACTTACAGGAAGATCATGCTCTCTGCAAAGCTCGATAAAGCGGTTGTAAACATCAATGCTTCCTCCTGCAACGCAGCCTGTACCTGCACACACAAGGACCCTGAGAGTCTGTGCGTCAAGAGCCTTTCTGCATTTTTCCCGAAGCTGTATCAGTTCTTCTCTGTTATTCAGCATTTGTCTCAGCCTCCCTGATTTCCATAATTAATTCCTCGGCCTTTTCAGGTGTCATAGCAGGATGCACCTTATCGTTGATAGTCATAACAGGCGCAAGACCGCAGGCTCCGAGACATGAAACAGTTTCAACTGTAAACATCATATCATCCGTGGTTGATTTTGATTTATCAAGCCCCAGAATCCCCCTTACCTTCTCAAGAATAGGTATTGATTTTCTCACATGACAGGCAGTTCCATCGCAGATTTTAATAACGTATTTTCCCTTTGGATCAAGAGAAAAATTTTCATAAAATGTTGCAACCGAAAAAACCTTTGCAACGCTGATATCCATCTTTTCTGCAATATGCTCCAGAACCTCCCGGGGGAGATAATGCAGGTCAGCCTGGATACGCTGGAGAACAGTAATGAGGTTTTTCTGTTCACAGCCGCATTCGCTGATAATATTATCAACCTTCTTTAAATCCAATTCCATATTGATATCCTCTTTTTTCGTAAAATTTACATATAATATCGTAATGCTTACATGAAAAAATTATATCAAATTTATATAGATTTGTCAATATAAGTTCATTCAGTATCCTGATATCAGAAATCCGGATGGACACACTCTCAAAACCGGAAGCTGTGCATAATTTTATGCCTTTGAAAACACCATAGTTACCAGCATATTTCCGTTTTCTGTCTCAGCAAAAACTTCTCCGTTCATCTTATGCATAAGCTGACGGCATATATAAAGTCCGAGACCGCTTCCCTTTTCATTACCCGCATTTGAGCCCCTCCAGAAGCTCTCGAAAATATGAGGAATTTCCGTATCTGAAAGCATGCATCCGCTGTTTTTCACCGTTATCAGTATACAGCCATCCTCCTCGGAAAAAGTAACAGAAATGCTGCGTCCGTCACCATATTTTACGGCGTTCTCCATAATATTCTGAAACACCTCTACGCTTCGGTCAGGGTCCCCCTTCAGCAGGCAGTTATTATATTTTCCAACCTCAAATTCAGTTTTTATCAAATCAAGCTTATCCGTATAATAAAGCTTTATTTCATCCGCAAGTGCCGACAGATAGAACACACCCATTTTTACATCAAGGCTTAAAAATTCCTCTCTTGAAGCGCTGATGATCTGTGAAACATATCCTTCGATTTCATCAGCCTTTTCATTGATATTCTCTGCAACCTCAAGCTGCCTCTCCTTATCGGCATACAGTCCCTTTGAAAGCGCCTTTGAATAAAGCTTTATTGCTGAAAGAGGCGTTTTCAGATCATGAGAAAGAGACAGGAGCAGCGTCTTTTTATCCTTTTGCAGTTTCAGCTCACGCTGTTTCTGCTGCTCCACGTTTTCACGAAGAAGATCCATACCCCATACAAACCTGCCGAAAAAACGATTTTTACTCTCTTTTATCGGAGCCGTAAGGTTTCCCCTGGAAAGCTCGTATGGAACTTCAGTCATTTTCTCAAACGGCATCAGAATTTTCTGTCTTACAAAAAGCATTACCATAAGCATTAAAGCCGACACAATGCCCAGAATTATGTTGACAGCAGCAGTTATCATGTTTTTATCCGTATTATTTTTCACCGAATAGTCAAAGCGGTAAAGATCCCCGCCGATTTCCTTTATGATATAATCGCTGTCACTGTCATAAAAAGATTCCCCGCATTTTTCAATATGGTCTACGAAATCACATATCGACAAATCAATATTTTCAAGTCCGCTTTTTTCGATCTCAAGTGCCAGTCTGTTTATTTCAACACGATAGGGTCTGCCGCTTTCTTCCCTGCCAAATGAAGCAAGAAACAGATTTGCTCCTGCAAAAATCAGCACTATCATCACGATCACAGCGGCAAAAATCTTTTTAAATGCTTTCATACTTATAGCCCACACCCCAAACGGTCTGAATTTTCTGAGGATTTTTAGGGTCATTCTCGATTTTCTGCCGCAGCCATTTGATATGTACAGTCAGTGTCTGCTGCTCGGAAAAGCTGTCACTTCCCCAGATGCTGTTAAAGATATAGTCCTTTTGAAGTACCTTACCCTTATTTTCCATCAGCAACAAAAGCAGATCAAATTCCTTTGCAGTCATTTCAACAGCTTCTCCGTTTTTATATACTGTGCGGATAACCTTATTAATACGTATGTTTCCTTCACAAATTTCATCAATTGCATATCTTCTTTTAAAGATCCCGCTGATTTTCGCAAGCATGATATCTATGTCGTAAGGTTTTTCAATATAGTCATCCGCACCCAGATTCAGACCGGTAAGCTTATCCTCTTTCTCCGTTCTGGCGCTGACAATTAAAACGGGAATATCGCTGTGCTCACGGATTTTTGAACACACCGCAAGGCCGTCAATACCCGGAAGCATTATATCAAGCACAATAAGCCTTGCACCGTATTTCTCATACAGCAGCAAGGCTTTTTCTCCGCTGTCTGCTGTGGATACCGTGTAATTTTCCGCACGGAGAAAATCACACAGCAGATCTGATAATTCCCTGTTGTCTTCAACGATCAAAATATCTATCATAAAAACCTCCGTTTTGCCATAAATCAGAATAAAGATATCATTAGCGGCATTATGGAGATTACGGATTTTCGGATTCGTCCGAAGGAGGTGAGCTTAAACTCCATGTTTAAATATTATCAGCGTAATTTTTTCACACCGATCTCCGTAAATTACCAGCCCATCTCCATAAGCCAGTTGTTCAGTGTCCTCTCCCGTTCTCTGAGCTGAGAACCGGATGTATACCTTTCTAAATTATACTCCCTTTTATATTTCCGTCAACTATATAAAGAACCCTTGTGCATTTTGCCGCAACCTTTACATCATGTGTAACCAGCATAACAGTTGCCCCTTCAGAATTGAGCTTTGCAAGCTCATTCATAACTTCTTCAGAGGAGGTACGGTTCAGTGCTCCCGTCGGCTCATCCGCAAATATCACTTTAGGCCTGTTTATCATACTGCGGCATATGCAGGCGCGCTGGAGCTGTCCTCCTGAAACCTCATTGATATCATTATCCGCGATATCAATTATTCCCAGCTTCCTCATTAAATCCTGTCCGCGCTTTACGGTTTCCCTGCGGCTCTCATTATTCTTTTTCGACTGGCAGGCGGGAAGGATTATGTTGTCAAGCACAGTAAGGTTTTTCAGCATGTACATCTGCTGAAAGATAAATCCCATTTCGTCAAGACGAAGCTCGGCAAGCTCCTTTTCTCCCATTCCTGCAATATTCTTACCGCAGAAATCAACTTTTCCTGCGGTAACGCTGTCCATTCCCGAGACGGTATACAAAAGCGTTGATTTTCCTGAACCGGACGGACCCATTATTGCCACCATTTCGCCCTCGTTTACTGTGAAATTCACATTTTTGAGCACATTGTTCTGGCGTTTGTTTACTATGTAGGTCTTGCAGAGATCTTTAACGTTTAAAATAGTATTCATGTCTGTTCTCCTTAAATTTTATTCAATACTTGAAGCCTGTGAAGCAGCTATCCTTCTTGTGTAAAGCGATGTGAGCATCGAGCTAAGTATCGTCACAGCCAGTACAACGGCAGGATAGATCACAAAAACCTCCAAAGGTTCAATCTCATATTCAATACCGAATGCTGCACCCATCATTCTGAAAACAGGCGTTATCGACAGCCTTGTCACGGGCGTTGACAATATTACAGCAGCAAACGTCGATACTAATCCGATAACAATAAAACGTATTGTATGCCAGCACACCACAGAGCCTGTTTTAAAACCGATGGCTTTCATTACGGCTATCTCGCTTTGTTCCTTTGAAATAAAGGAACGTTCCATAAGTATAGTAACAAGTGCAATTATAATGATGACTACGCTCAGCGTAAGCATTTTCATACCGTCGATCATATCTGCTACTCCTACCATACTTTCAACGTATTCGCCTGCTGTCTGCACTTTTTTCGTATCAAAAAGCTCTTTGACTTTTTCGGCTCTGTCTTTTATTGTTTTTTCATCCGGAGAGTCCTTGAAATTAAGCTGAAAAACGAAACAGCCCGATGACTGACTGAAATCTGTCTGTGCGTCTTCATGCAGACGAACACCTTCGCCCAGATTATTCATGCTCTGATAAAGCGCCGTTACGGTATATTCTTTTTCTCCGAAGCTGTGTTTTATTGTAACAGTATCGCCTATATCCGCATCAAGCTTTTGTGCAACAAGAGGCGTTATTGCTATCTCATTTTCATTCTGAGGCGGTGTACCCTCATGATACACATACATGTCCGCTGTTGTTCCTATTCCCTGAAGCGTAAGAGATTTATAGGATTTATCATCGTGAGAAAGATTATATTTATATAGCCATTCTATCATGCAGTCAGCAGGCATTCCGTTATCTTCCAGCTTGTTTTCGATTCCAGAAAGCTTGTTTTCTACCTTTTCTCTGCCGTCATCAGTCATGAATGACATCAGCTCAGACTCGTCACAGCTCATGTAAAGGTCGCTTTTCACAGCTCCGAAAGCTGTAACAAGCTTGTCACTTCTGAGCGTGTTTGCGGTGTTTGCAAGTACGAGTACAAGCAGCATACAAAGAATATAGGTGATTATTATTGAAATATATCTTCCGGGACTGCTGAGTATATCGTTGACAGCCATAAAAACCGACGGCTTTACAGGCATATTTTTCAGGCTCAGCACGCTTTTTTTATTGAAGCGTTCACCGGTCGTTCCGTTTCTTACTGCGTCAATAGGAGTAAATTTTCTGATCTTTCCAGTACAGCCGTAGCAGAAAAGAATTATAACCGCAACAACAAGTACACAGCACAGCAGATTTATCAGAACAGTATTTTCATTTTCAAGCACAATTGACTCGGAAACGCTGCCAATGAGCATATTTCCGAAAGGGATACTTACAAAAAATCCAACAGCTGCACCTGTTATCGCCATCATAAAATATTTTACCATGTACAGTCCTCTTATCTTTGTGTTTCCGATACCTATGGCTTTCATAACGCCTATCTCACGGAATTCCTCGGACAAAGTAAAGGTAATAGTAAATTTAAGAACAACAAACGCTACAAGTATAAGACATACGCTGACAACAAGAAGCACTCCTGCGATTACCATATCCATAACATATGTCTTTTTCATCATAGCCTTGTCACCGTTAAAAAGTATTCCGTCAGCCTCACTCAGAACCTTTTCAACTGCGGAAGCATCACTGGTCTTTATGTACCACAGCCTGCCCTCAAAACCTGTCCCGCTCTGGCGCAGCTTTTCATAATCCTTTTCATTAAGAATGAAACGGGTCATACCCATAATATCGGAACCCAGAATAACATCCTTACATCTGCCCGAAACACTTACGGAGATCGTTTTATCTCCAACAGTGATATTGATAATGTCACCCTCTTCAATACCGGCGTTTTTCATTGTTTTTCCGGAAAGGATCACTGTACCTTCCCTTACCTCATCAATAATATTATTATCGGCGTCAAAAAAATTGATAGCTGCATCGGAAAAGGACATGATAACAGAAGTGTTTTTTAGATCAAGCTTTTTTTCTCCTTTGCAAAATGCACCCGACTCGGCATAAATAATGTCTTCGGTCTTACAGCCTTCAGCCTTTGAAAGTCCTTCAAGAGCATGACTTATCAGCTCGTTATTCTCACTTCCCTTTGTAGCAACAAAATAATCCGGCCCTTCTGATTTTTCATAGAAATTGTCAAGTGCCGTAGTTACCGTCACGATATTATTAACGCTGCTCGCTATAAACATTGCCGCCAGTGTTATAAATATCAGCAAAATAACATTCATAGTCTTTTTTCTTTTAAGATCCTTTTTAAGTATTCTCAGATACATTTTGTTTCTCCTTTCATCATCGTAGTTTTATTATAGCAGGCAAAATATTAAATAATCCTTAAATACGATTAATAAACTGACTTTTTCCTGACGGCAATTTATTTTCAGAGATCACTCCGATTTTAAAATTCAGTTTAATTTTCATATTTGCATATATTCTTCCGGGCATAAAGTTACCCTCCTGCGGTACTTTTTATCATACCATAGGAGGGTCTTGTGTAAAAAAATGTATATCATAAAATCAGATTTTTACAGACTCACTTTCCAACTAAGATAAAAAGAACCCGTCACTGCTTTCGCAATGACGGGTTCTGAAGTGATGTTTTACGGTACCTCAATTATTTCGTCATCATCACCAGTTGATGTTGTAATAACATCTTCGTTTTCAAATTCAACAACTTCCATTTCAGCTGTCATGTATTTTTCCTTTGACATTGTTTTCACCTCCTTTACCGTGCTGGTATTACCATCACTTTAATTTGATATATTCTTTCCATAGCTTACATCAGAATAAACTGTCGCAGTATTTCCATAGCTGTCCTTTACAGTGATATAACCTCTTGCGTAAACGCCGTTGCCTGCACTGTCATCAACATTTACCTTTAATACACCATAGTTTGTCTTGCTGCCGGCTTTGGCTTTCTTTACACTTGAGTTTGTGCTGTTCAGTACAAGTTCCTTTGAAGCATTGTTCATTCCCTGTATGTTTCCGTCGTTGGAATAAATTATACCATGTTCAACAACTGTAAATCCGTCTTCAACTTTTCGCATTATTGAAAATTGTACACGTTCTATGTTATTTGAAACAACAGTTTCGTCAACTTTAATTACAGATGAATCAGATGCTGCCTTAATTGCATTTTCAGCCAGTTCCTTGTATGAACCGTATTTTGCCTCACCGTAACCTACAATCTTGTTTCCGCTTTCATCAAGTACAACTACATATGGTCTTGCATATACGCCATATCCGGTATCGGCAACATTTACTTTAAGTGATGCTGAATGTTTCTGGGAAGTTGACTTTCCGGCCTTGATATTAGTTCCGTCTACATTGTTGTATTTGAGCTTGGAATCAGCAATGCTCAGACTGCTTATTGTATTATTATTGCTGTAAATCAAACCATGTTCAACAATAGTATACTTATCAGGAATATCCCTTGTAATTACAAACGCTGCCCTGTTAATTCCGCTTGAAACTGTTGCGTACATATCTGTAACAGCAACTGTATCATCAAGAGGCTTTTCATAACCGCAGTCTGTGCAGACGCCGTTTACAAAGTTATGATCCTTTGACCATGAGCTTCCGCATTCCTCGCATATTGCAAGGTGCTTCTCTGCGTCAACCGGAACAAATCTTGTGAACTCATGAGCTTCCTTTGCAATTTCATAATCACAGCCTTCGTGTCCGCATACTGAAGAATGATATTTTGAGCTTACAGTATATTCATTCTCAGCAGCGTGAACTCTTCTGTAACCGCAGTCCTGACACTGAATGTAGTGGATTGAACCATCAGATGTTGCCTTGTAATGTCCGGCTCCAAAGTCATGTGCTCTTTCAAATTCCTCGCCGCAGACTTTACATGTATAAGCGTGGCAGTCATTGCCGACAATTCTTAATGTATTTGCATTAAAGCTTGCATCATGATTATTGTTTCCCTCAGAAGCCGCATCGCTGTGGAATTTAATTGTGCCGTCGTTTGTGTAAGTTACAGTGCTTTCTCCGTGCTTGTAGCCGCTGTAAACATAGTCACTGCTGAATACAGGATAAGCGTCTTTATTATCGCCTGTGAGTTTCTGTCCCCATACAGCAGCAGAACCTGTTCTGCCATTGTTTAAGAGAACTGTAACCTCGCCGCTTGCGAATGCAGCATCTGTCTTTTGGATAACGCTGTCTGACTGTGTTCCGATTCCGATTCCATTAGAATTAGTATAATAGGAATTTCTAATTGTTCCGGAATTTGAACCGCATATTCCTCCGATATAAGCAGTATTACCAAAAGAAGTGGCTGACAACAAGATGCAATTATAGCAATTGCTTATCTCACCTTCATTGTATCCGCAGATACCGCCGGCATAGATTATTACGTCATCTTCATAGGCTAATCCACCCGCTACAATTATTCCTGTATTGTAACAATCTGTAATAATACCGTCAACTGTGTTCTGTCCACATATACCGCCTGCATACGAACCACCTGTAAGCCTTGTAGTTTTATAACATTTTGTTATAGTACCATTGTTTACTGCACACACACCGCCATTCCAGCAGTCTTCAGCTAAATTGCCTCCAGCAAAACCGCTGAAATAACTGTTATCGATACGTCCGTCATTGAAAGCACATATACCTGCAATATACTCGGCATAATATACTCCTTTAAAATAGGTATTTACCAGACCAAAATTCTTAATTACACCTGTTTCTCCCAGATAATTTATAAAGGAATATATTGTATAAGAGCTACCGTATTCATCACTATAATAAAGTCCGCTGATAGTTTTATTATTTCCGTCGAAAGTACCCATGTACTTTGTTGTATCGCTTTGTCCGATAGGAATCCATTCCGGACGACTAATTGTGCCGGAATAACTACCGCTGTTTTCATCTACAGTAATATCATTTACCACGATATCCTTTACAAGCTTTGCATTTGCAGCCTTAAAGTTTGTGTAGTCGTTGTTTACCTTGTCTGCAAACCAGTAAAGCTGACCTGCATTAGAGATTTCGTAAACGCCGTTATTCAGAACAGCCGGTTCATAGCAGCCACAACCCTTACAGAAACCGTTGTTATCTGTAAAGTCATGCTCGTCCTGTACAACTGTACCGTCAAGGCTTGCGTCATTTGTGTAAACTGTTTCAAATGTTGAATCAGCAGCACAATTTTCATATACCTTGTAGCTGTAAATTGCGTCACCGCCGAATACAGGATAAGCGTCACCGTTTTCGCCGAGCTTCTGACCCCATACAGCGTCAGCGCCTGTTCT
>JBJEQV010000081.1:0-10801 GCA_051881915.1 Porcipelethomonas sp.
GCTGGAATAAATATTATCTGCAATTTCAGTCATATTCATATACGTCAGCAAAAGACCGAAATGCGTGTGCTTTCTTACGATGAGCATAAGCTTTTTTCGGAATACCTTCTGGAGGATATGAATTTCAGCAAGCTTGGCGTTTATTTAAGCCTGTATACGGGGATAAGAATAGGCGAACTGTGTGCGCTGAAATGGAGTAATATCAGACTTGATGAACAGATTTTAAAAATCGACAAAACCATGCAGAGAATACAGACCTATGAATGCAATGAAAAAACAAAAATCATCATAGCAGAGCCTAAGAGCTTATGTTCACGCAGAGAAATACCGTTGCCGCAATTTTTATGTGATATTCTGAGAAGATTCAGAAAAAACAATAACTGTTTCCTGCTCTCAGGTGAATCGGAAAAATTTGTGGAACCGAGGACATTAAGCTATGCTTTCAAGAAATACGTGGAAGAGTGTGGATTGAAAAATGTAAATTTCCATGCTCTCAGACATACTTTTGCAACAAGATGTGTTGAATCGGGGTTCGATATAAAGACACTAAGCGAAATTCTCGGACATTCAAGCGTGAAAATCACCCTTGACAGATACGTTCATTCCTCAATGGATCTTAAAAGAAAAAATATGGAGAAACTGGCGGAGATTTTCTGATATTCGCCGTCAGAAAAATGGTCATTAGTTTAGCAAAACGGCGTAAATGCGTGTTTTATATAAAAATCTTCTCAGAATGAGTTACTCTGAGAAAATTATAAATAATATGTTTTATATTACTAACTATTGTTCTTTATTACATTATAGCAAAAATAAGATCTGTATATACATTGAAGTAAAAATTACAAGGAGGATATCATGAAGATTTTTGATATTATCAAGTATGATGGATCTAACGATACATTTGTATGGAAATTTCCAGGTGAAGATTTTAATACATTATCGCAGCTTATTGTAGCGGAATCACAGGAAGCGCTGTTTTTCAAAGACGGTAAAGCGCTGGATTTGTTTGGTCCGGGTAAATACACATTACATACCCAGAACATTCCGTTTATAAGAAGACTTGTAAATCTTCCCTTTAATGGTGAATCACCATTTCATTGTGAGGTTTATTTTATAAACAAAGTAGTATCTATGGACGTAAAATGGGGAACAGCCAGTCCTATTCCAATTCAGGACGCAATTTATAAAATAATACTACCAATATGCGCCAATGGTCAGTTTGCAGTAAGAGTAACTGACAGTAAAAAATTATTGGTAAAGCTGGTTGGAACAATAAATGTATTTGATCAGTTAACATTAAAAAAATACTTCAAAGGCGTTTTACTTACAAATATAAAGGATTATATCGCAAAAGAATTGGTTCAGAATCAGGTTTCATTTCTTGAAATACATTCCCATCTAAAGGATATTTCAGAAGGCATCCGGAAATCTCTTGAACAGGAATTTTTAAATTATGGAATTGAGCTGGTAAATTTTAATGTTAATGAAATTACTCCTCCTGATGATGATCCATCGTATATCCAGCTTAAAAACGCCCTGTCCAAAAAAGCTGAAATGAGTGTAATGGGATATAGTTATCAGCAGGAAAGAGCTTTTGATGTTCTTGATAGAGCTGCTGCAAATGAAGGGTCTTCATCAGATATTATGGGCATTGGAATGGGACTTGGGATGGGTGTCAATATCGGCGGTGCTATCGGGGGAACCATGAGTAATGCTATGACGAATATAAATACAGATATGCAGCCAAAAGAAACAGGATTCATTACTTGTGATTCATGCGGAAAAAAACTTCCAGCAGGTTCGAAATTCTGTGCAGACTGCGGAACAAAAGTTGAAGCAAAAACTAATGAAGAAACGATTACATGCCCTGAATGCGGTGCAGTTGTGTGTAAAGGTAAGTTTTGTCTTGAATGCGGCGCAAAATTGGAAAGAACATGCAAGAAATGCGGAGCTAAGCTTGTTCAGGGAGCAAAATTCTGTCTTGAATGCGGAGAAAAAATATAAAAAGGAAAGATGATAAATGGCACTTAAGAAAATTTTTTGTCCTGAATGTGGAAATGAAACTCAGGTAAATGACGAAAAAAAGTTTGGTTTTTGTATCCAATGCGGTTCAAAAATCATTTTAAATAATAAAGAAGAAACTGAAATTTTTCCTGACAAACCCCATTCTGAAACAAATAATAAATGCGGAAATCAGGAAATAGAACGTCGGCTTGAAGAAGTTGCATTTTATTATCAGTTAAGCCAGGAAAAAAATGAATATGAAAATTACAGGAATGATCCTAAATACTATATTAAGGCACAGGATATTCTGATAGACCTGTCACAGGTATATCCTGATGATTTCAGAATATGGTGGGAATTATGCAAGCCGGTTGATTTTATTAACCCCTTTGTAAAAGACGAAAATGCAGATATTTACAATATTAATGAAGATTATTTTAATAAGGCGCTTGATAAAGCAGGCATAGAGCAAAAAAGAAGATTAATAAAAGAACATGACAGTTATATTGAAAAGAAAGAAAATCTTAAAAAAGAAATTCTGAAGAAAAAAGAAGAGCTTGCTCGTTTAGAACAGGAGCAAAAGGAAAAAGAAGCCAGACGCCTTGAAGCAGAACGGCTTGAACGGGAACGTGTTGAAAAAGAAGCGGAAGAAAAACGTCTTGAACAAGAAAGATTAAAAAGAGAAGCAGAAGAAAAGAGACTTGAACAAGAACGGCTGGAAAAAGAAAAGGCTGAAGCCAGACGCCTTGAAGCAGAACGTATTGAGAAAGAAAAAAGAAAAAAAGAGGCTGAGAATAAAAAACTCGAACAGGAAAAAATTGAAAGAGAAGCTAATCAAAAACGTGAAGAGGAAAAAAAGCAAAAAGAAGAGAAATATAAAACTCTCAAGGAAGGGTTGGCTCTCTCAAGTGTAAAAATGTGGTCTGAACTGGAAAACAAGGACTATTCAGCAATTGATAATTCCTATTTTGTTTTAACTCAGGAGGATGGTCAGAAAATCATCGGCGTTTTCAAGTGCTTATCCAATATTATATATCTGATGTCATTAAGAATAAATTCAGAAAACTCAAACAAAATCTACCTTGATCAAAACATATCAATCAAATTCAACAATCAAGGTCAAGGATTAAAATTTGATAACAAACCAGTGAAAATACGTGATTTGATTGCACCTAATGATCTGCTTCAGATTTTTTCTTCCGATGATGGAGATTTATTTGTGAATGGGTTTTCTCTCATTGTTGACAAGGAATATGTTACAGATATGATTAAAAGAGCGAAAAAATCTCTTTTGAATTCAAAAAAGATGTTTATATAAATAATAATCGGAGGTTACCATGAAGTGTAAGAATTGTGCCGCTGAGCTTTTATATTCTGCGGACAAAACCAAATTAATCTGTCCTTACTGTGATACTGTAATTTTCCTTGATCCGCCCCAAAAAAGCAGTAATAAATCTGCTCCTGATCCTCCGCCTCCACCGGCAAAAAGACGTATACAGCTTTTAGGTGATAGTAATAATATGTCAAATTCCGGCTTAAATACATGGAATCAAATTCATGAATGCATGAGCAGTCCTAAATGGGTGTTAAATGATTATTACAATTACTTTAAAGCAAGAGCTCAGAATAGTAATTACTGTGCAATACCTGGAATAAATGATCATTTGATAAATAAAGTCATTCAGCGTCTGAATAATGTTATAGCTCCAAATGAAGAAGTGTTTTTTTACATGGATAAGGGTATTATATCCAGGGCCAAATCCGGCGTATTGATTACTAATGCCAAAATCTATCTATTAGAGAAAAATAGAACTGTTTTCTTTTACTATAGAGATATCTCAACGTTTGTAACCGGACCAGGAGTAAATTCAATAATAAATACATGGCTTATAAATAACGATGCTAATGCAGCTCTTGAGGAAATGGGTTGTTCTGATAAACAACTTGGTATATTAATTTCATTTTTATGTGAAGCATCCTTTCAGCTCACTGACAAAAATGAAGATAGAATAATAAGTATTGATATTAAATGACATAACAGGGTCGTAAAGGAGCAAAAATGAAAAATAAAATTGTTATTATTATAATAGACGGTATAGCGTTATTAATATTTTCTCTGTTATCATTTACATATGTAAATACAACATTTCCTGCATTTACAGTGTCATATATTTTTCTGTCACTGGCAATAATTGTTCAGTTAGTACCGGTATTTCTTTCAGATACCAAAAAAGACACTGCGTATAAATCACTTCTTTTTACAGTGTCATTTTTGTATCTGGCAATGCAGGCTGCACTAAGTATTCTGGGATATACCCTGCTAAGAAAAAGCCGGACAACAATAATAGTATTCAGCATTATTTTACTATGCGTTTATATTGCAGTTATGCTGGGTGCCAATACAATTACTGATAATGGTGAGTACAGACGCAAGGCTGAAAAAGAGAAAGCTGTTTTTATTGACAAGACCGTCTGCAAGCTTGAAATATGTAAAACCGGTGTTGTAGACAATGAGCTCAGTAATCTGCTTAATGAAAATATTGATGAATTAAAATTCAGTGACATTATGAGTCCTGAGAATGCGTCTGAAGTTGAAGTGGAAATAATAGAATCCGTTCGTCAGATTGAAAAACTTATTAACGGTAATCTTATTAATGAAGCAAAAAATGAATGTCGGCAATTAGGCAGATTAATTCAGGAAAGAAAAAATATTTGTAAATTATACAAATAACAATGGAGGAATAAAAATGAACTTTGATGTTATATCAATGAAAAAAAGAGCAAAAGCACTTATGAACGAAACCAGTCCGAAACCGCTGATAATAGGCTTGATTTTTGAAATATTTGTAATATTTTATGTGATTATGTATTACGTTTTATTTATACCAAAAAGGGAACTGATTATTATGTTACTATTCACTGCCCTGGAACTGATGTTTATTAATGTGAGAACCAGTTTCAGATTCTATTCCCTTAAGGTTACACGTGAAGAAAGTACCCGGATTAGTGACGCTTTTTCCGGATATAAAGAGAAACCGATAAAAGTATTTCTTTTGGGATGTATCAGAAACGTTCTTCATTTTATTGGATTTTGCATAATGGGAGTTGGATTTTTTGTTCCGTTTTATATGTTCAGAATGAGCAGCTATATTATAAAAGATGAAGATATTAATATATTTCAGGCACTTGGAAAGAGTATAAAATTAATGAAAGGTCATTATGCTGAACTTATAAAGCTTGATGTAAGCAATATGGGCTGGTTTCTTCTTATGATTTTTACCGCAGGTATAGCCGGCTTTTATGTCATACCTTACACCTCTATTGTTTATGCAGAATTTTATGACTATCTGAAAGCACAGGAAGAATTTATGAGGTGATTGTATAAAAATATGTGGAGGAACTATTATGAAAACACAAATCAAACGAACAGCAGCATTATTAACAGCCATTATTACAGCACTGGTCTTTATAACACCGGGTTTTGCAGAACTGAATTTTATTTCAGAAATATCATCTGTTTCAGCCGAAGAAAACATTCCTGACGGTTATACGCCCATAAGGACCATTGAAGATCTGTATGGAATAAACAATGATCTCAGCGGAAAATACATTCTTATGAATGATATTAACATGACAGAAGATACTGCTCCTGGCGGAGACTGGGATATAAATGGTACTGGCTGGGAACCGATTGGTACTTCCGGAAATAAATCATTCGAAGGAATATTCAATGGAAATGGACATGCTATTATCGGAATGAATATTCACGGTGAACTTCAATATAATGAAGTTGGATTGTTTAGTTCAAATTCTGGTGAAATAAAAAAATTACGAATTATTGATGTTAATATAAATATAACAGCTTCAAATAATCAAATGTACATAGGTGCAATATGCGGATATAATGAATATTGTTATGAATCTGGAAAAATAATGTGTTGTTTTGCTGATGGTGAAATTAATGTTAATCCCGGAAATTTCAGTGAAGATTATCGAAGAATAAAGTATACAGGCGGTATAGTAGGATATATTCAGAGTGGAACGATTGAAAACTGCTATAATTCTGCTGATATAAAATCAGATTATCAATATGTTTTTGTTGGTGGTATAAGTGGCTACAACAACTATTGTAATGTTGAATTTTGTTATAATACAGGGAATATAACCGGACAAAACATATCTGCCATTGTATATGACGGCTCTAAACCAACAGGTTGTTACTACTTAACCGGAACCTGTGAAGGACAGGAAAGTATATCAGGTCAGTGTCAGGCAATGTCTGTTGCACAAATGAAGTCACAGTCAGCCTTTACAGGCTGGGA
The DNA here is from genome assembly GCA_051881915.1 of Porcipelethomonas sp. Lineage (GTDB taxonomy): Bacteria > Bacillota > Clostridia > Oscillospirales > Ruminococcaceae > Porcipelethomonas. The sequence goes on from JBJEQV010000081.1 coordinate 6,327, forward strand.
TTTTGAAAACACATGGGTTATTGACAGCACGTCAAGCTATAAATATCCTCAGCTAAGAAGCTGTATGCAAGTACCTGTAACGGAAGTTACTCTGGTATCAGCACCAGAAAAAGTGGTATACAATTCAGGTGATCAGATAGACCTGACGGGCGGTAAAATTTCTGTTAATCATGAAGATGATTCATCCGGCGAACTTGATATAAAAGAAGATATGCTCGGTGAATACAACATGGAACAAGTCGGAAAACAGAGCATAAGTGTCAATTACATCGGCAAATCAGCCGGATTTGATATAACTGTAAATCCAAAAGCTGTTTCTAACCTTAAAATATCATCTGTAACGGATGATTCTGCTTCCCTTTCATGGGACAGAGTAAGCGGTGCTGCAGGATACATAATTTACAAATATGACTTTGAAAATCAGACATGGAGCGAATATCAGAGAGTTGCTAAAAATAATTTTACTGACAGTTCCGAAAATTTATCCACTAATTTCAGATATGCGGTAGCTGCATATGTAAATATTGATGGTGAAGATTATATCAGCGAAAAAGTTGAGATTTTAAAACCTATTGATTTTACACTTGCTCAAATAAATATTGATGATATAATCTGTAATGGTGAAAAGCAAATTGTATCACCAGAAGTCAGTTACAATGGAAAAATATTAAAAGAGGGCGCAGATTACGATATAACTGATGGTGACTTTGAAGTATGTATGCCGGGACAGTATAAACTCACACTGACTGGCAAAGGAGATTATGCCGGAGAGCAGGAAGTTGAATTCAATGTTGTCTGCAATCACGTCTGGGGCGAAAACGGCAGCAGCAATATATGTACAATATGCGGTGAGCAAAGATTTGTTGTAGGAGATGCGAACTGTGACGGTGAAGTAACTGTTGCTGATGCAGATTATATACTGGAAAAGTGTTCGCAGAATAAAATCAGTGAACTTACTGAAACAGCTGATTATGACGGTGACGGTTATATTACTCCATCAGACGCATATTTGATTTACTGTGAAGCCGGCGGACTGACAGCACAGGAATCTACAGGTGAAATTATGTTAGAATTTAATCTTGCCATGGGATATCCGGGAGAATTGGTGCCGGTATCGGTCTGGGCTACAAAAGGAGACTTTTATGCATATGACATAACGGTTTGTGCAGACCCTGAACTTGAAATAATTGATGTTCAGACTGAAACGCCCAATGCCATTCCTGCCGATGAAAATATAACAATTTCATCATATATTAACGGTAACATGATTACCTTTGCCGGATATGCTAACTCCGGTAAAATCGGAGATTATTCTCAGATAGGAACATTCTATGTCCGTATTCCTGAATATGCTGAATTGGGATCTGCCTATCAACTATGGTTTGAAAATGAGGAAATAGGCGGATATGCAGGCGGTTCAAATGATAATACAGATAATCTGTACATAAGAAATAGCACTGTACAGGTTGGAATGTACGGTGATATCACAGGAGACGGGGAGATAGACGTCTTTGATGCGATACAGGTGGCGCAGTACACGGTCGGCAAGAAAAGTCTTACTGCTCAGCAGCTGCTTGCGGCGGATATGAACGGAGACAACGCAATTGATGTTTTCGATGCGATAATTATCGCGAAAATGACGGTGGCTTAAATCAGTGCAAAAAGCAAACAATTTACTTTATGCTATAATAATACTGAATATATTTTATGATAAGGAGAAAATTATGAAAAAGACGAAAATAATTAGTTTTCTGACATCAGCTGTCATGGCGGCAGGCTGCATTGGCGGCGGATTATCCGGACTGACAGGCAACATTAATCTCGTAAACGAGCCTCTGACTGCGGAGGCGGCAACATACGGAGATGAAACGCAATATGGAGATTATCTGTATTACCAAACCGTAGATGAAGACGGGGACGGAACATATGATAGCGTACAAATTTCCGATTGCAGCTCATCTGCAGTATCAGTTGAGATCCCGTCTGAGATTGACGGACTGCCGGTGACTAGTATAGGAGATATGGCATTTTTTGACTGTAAAAACCTTAAAAGTATTACTATTGCGGATAGTGTAACAAGAATCGGCAGATATGCATTTCTCGGTACAGCATTACTTAATAATCAGACAGGAACTTTAAAATATGCCGATAAATGGATAATTGAATGTGATAAAAATGTAACTTCAGTTGAAATAAAAGCGGAAACAGAAGGTATTGCGGAAAGAGCATTTGAAGACTGTACAAGCCTTGCAAGCATAACAATTACTGGCAGCGTAACCAGTATAGGATATCATGCATTTTACGAATGCACAAGCCTTGAGAATATAAATGTTTCAGGGAATAACGAATTTTACACTGATATTGATGGAGTGTTATTCAATAAAGATCAGACTGAACTTCTAATTTATCCTGCTGGAAAGACGGATAAAGAGTATGTAGTTCCAGACAGCGTAACGAGTATAGGAGAAGGAGCTTTTGTCAATCTTTCAGCACGTACCAATATAATAATTGTTAATCCTGATTGTGAAATTTATGATAGTAAATACACCATAAACTCAAGCTATGGTACTATTGTTGGATATGAGAATTCAACAGCACAAGCTTATGCTGAAAAATATGATAAATATTTTGCGAATATAGAATTTATAAAAGAGAACCATCCTAAAATATATCTTTCCAGTTGTGAAGGAGAAGCCGGAGATACAGTAATTATGCAGATTTTTATAAATTGCGATCATTTTTTTAATGGTATCAATTCTCATCTGACCTGGGAAGATGTAAAGCTTGTATCAAGTGAAGCATATGGTTCAAATGGCAATGAATGCATTTCCGTGGCAGGCGAAGGATATTGTAATGCGGTAACTTACTATCTTTATTCATATCAGACTGCCGGTGCGATTGCATCCATTGATTTTACTATTCCAGAAGACGCAGAGGCTGGAACAATATACGAAATACAGATTGAAGACTGTACTAATTATCCGCTTACTTTGGTAGAGGGAGGGACTATTACTGTTATTGAATCAGAATCCGAACAGGGAGAAGAGAATTCAAATAGCACTATAACAGCAGTTGGTGAGTATAAATACACATTAGGATATGAGGACAGAATAAAACTTGAATTTGATCCGTCCGAGAAATGTGAATATTATATTACTTCTGAATGCGGCGGAAAGAACCATTTAATTAAGTTCAGCAATGATGAAGGAACAAGTTACGGTACATCATCATCTACCGGTATCAATAGTGATGTTCTAAATCCTGATGAATACAGGTATATCACGCTCAGTTCCCTAAAGGAAGATTGTATGGAGGAATATTATAACTGGTCTGAAGGTGATGAAGAAACGGTTGTGCTAAAGATTTATAAAATGGTAAACAAAAGCTATAATCTGAGCGAACTGGATACATTAGAAACATTTTATTGCCAACCGTATACAAGGGTAAGTATTGCATTGAATGTTGATGACGATAAATATGTATATGTGGAAAACGACAATAATATATACGCTACTTATTGGATTAATAATACCTGGGATTCTACTGGTCTGTATTTTCTTGAAAAGGGCATGGCAACATTATTGATAACAAATGAGGAAGAATACTCCCTTGATATTGTTACAGATCTGGAAACATACACCGCTGATAAGGATTGGAATGATTATCTAAAATATGAAAAGGACATAGACGGCGATTCTATCAAAATCACTGGCTGTAAGTCTTATGTGAATTCTGTTTATGTACCGAGTAAAATTGATGGACTTCCTGTAACATTTATAGATGTATTTACATTTTCCGCCTGTAAAGCTCTTTCGAGCATAACGATACCTGACAGCGTTACGAGTATCGGAGGGTTTGCATTTGAAAGCTGTACAAGTCTTGAAAACATAACAATTTCAGATAGTGTAACAAGTATCGGAGACTGTGCATTTGATGGCTGTTTAAACCTTGAGAGCATAACAATAGAAAATCCTAAATGTGAAATATATAACTCCAGTGATACAATTTCTGATACAGCAACGATTTATGGCTATGAAAATTCAACTGCACAATCGTATGCCGAGAAATATAACAGAGAATTTGTTGCGTTAGATGATGATCCTGTTACAACAACACCTGTGGTCACAACGGCAGTGACACCTACAAAAACTACGGTCAATACTACTGTGACGACCTCTGTTTCAACTGTAAAGACAACATCAAAGACTTCGACATCAACTGTAACAACATCTGTCACAACAGCAGTAACTTCTACAAAAACTACTGTCAATACAACTGTGACAGTGCCTGTTACAACGGCGGCACCGGCGCAGAAAACAGTCAATACTGATATATTAGACTATAAGGAGAACGGCGGAAAAATCATCATAATAAATTGTGATGAACTGGTTGTGAATGTTGTTGTTCCGGAAACTATCGACGGCAAAGAGGTTTCAAAGGTCAGTGAGTATGCTTTCAGCAGTGAGAATATAGAA
>JBJEQV010000082.1:0-10751 GCA_051881915.1 Porcipelethomonas sp.
CAAGCATCAAATCAGTAAACGGTGTAGGTTCAGGAAGATAGCCATTTGTGAGAGCCTTTATCGCATCACAGGCACAAAAATAAAATTGCTCATCAGGCAAAATAAAGACAAATCGAATTTAATCATTGTGAAACTACACCGGGAAATCCTCTCAGTTTGCTGCGCTTTTACAAAGATTATTACAACTGTCCGATATGCCTTGGCGAACAGCATTTTGGCAGATATAATTGAATCAAAAATAAATCCTTCGGAGGTGCAATATGTATAAAATTCCAGAGTTGGCAATGTCCAGGAGTCGTAAGGCAACTACTGTGTGCAACGGAAAGAAAAAGTATGGTATGACCGTGAAGAAGCTAAAGACTTTTTCCTTGAAGCAATGATGTCATCAGAGGGCGAGGAGTATGACAGGTATTCGGCAATCTATATTCAGATTATCCATGGACTGAGTTACTGCACGGACTGAATATTTACAATCCATCTTCCAAAGTGAATAAATACCGCCGACAAGATTAATTATGTCAGTGGTATTTTTTTAGGTTTATATACTGCTTTAAGCAAACAGTTCTCCTGCCGTATCTTTGTAATATTCCGCCTGGGCAGACCATAGTTCTGAATAGTGACCGCCTGCTGAAACAAGCATATCATGACTTCCGCGCTCAACAATCTCACCATTGTCCATTACCGTGATTCCATCGCAGAACCGACAGCTGGAAAGCCGGTGGGAAATGTAGATAGCTGTCCGTGTTCCAACAATACTGTTGAATTCTTGATACGATTTCTTCCTGATATATCTCATAATGAGAATGAAGTACATTGTTTACATTAAGCGTGTCGATAAGCTGCTGATTATAATATGTAATGCTGTGATAAACAGATTTTAAGCTTTCTACCAGTTTTTCTGTTCTTTCGGCACCGTCGTTCAGTGCAGTTATCATTTCATACGGGTCATGGGTATCATCAGCAGTTTTCAGTGATGAATAAGTAGAATAAACATAGGCAAAATTTTCAGATTCGGAAACATTTGCGATATCATAAAGAAGCTGAATTATTTTATAGCTGTATCCCGGTACAGTAACATATTCCCTGAAGTCATTTTCGCTTTCTACTAATATCCACCCGACACTTTTTAATCTTCGTACTAAAAAATGTGCTTTCCCCGAAATTGAATGTTCACTTTCGAGCAATTCTTCATCCGAAAAATCCGCTGAGATAATATCATCATCCAGTCTGGCACTGATCATAGATACCAGTTCATCCTTTGAGATTTTCAAATGCTGCTTGAATGCATCCAGCAAGACAAAAAGTGACTTGACGTATAAACCTTTGTTTTTTGATGCAAGAATTGAAAACAGGTTTTCCGGTATTACTTCGTATAAATCCAATAGTTTCACCACGTTTCTGAGTCATCTGTATTATCAATAAAATCAGTAGAATCACTAAATTATTATTCATTATAGCACAAATCTTATCAAAATTCAATATAACAAGGGGTTTTTTGGAAAATTCTGCATACTGAAATTTTTGTTCTTTCAAACTGATAACAACTAATAAAAAACGATATTCACTTAAAATGATTAAGAGAATATCGTTCTTTATGTTATTTCCTCTTGATTTCATACAAGTTTCATGAAACAGTCGGTTTGCGCCGAGTTTTTTCTTATAATCACGACCCCGTCCCACTATATTTCATCGCACCATACATCCAGAATTTATAACTGAGCCAGAAGAACAGTACACCAATCAGCGGTGACAGCCACGACAGCAGAGGTACTTCATCCGGACGAAGTATCACAATGCTTGGGTAGTATGCAATGAAAGCAACGGGCATTACAAATGTGAAAATAAAACGGAATACGGGACTGAAAATCGTGACAGGATATTTCGCATAATCCTTGAATCTTGTTACCAGATCCAGTACATAGAATGAATTCTGTATCCAGAAACAGGTTGCCGCCGCCGCATTCTGCAAGGCTATCATAATCAGTGAGGCTGTAATGAGAAAGATAATCATTTTCAGCAGCATAAGCGGTGTGAAGCCAAGTCCCAGCTTGCTCCACGAATAAGCTATCGTGCCGATACCGAAGGCAAGCTGTCCCAGTCCCTTTATGTCAAATACCTCAGACTGGTAATAGAAAAACAGATTGACGGGACGGAAACAGTATTTTACAAAATCACCCGAATACACATACATTCTCAGACTCCAGTTGTTGTCAAAGAAACACTGCACAGGGGTAAGCGATACAAGTGAGAAGCCATACAGAAACAGCATTTCATGATAACTCCAGCCGTTGACAGAAGGAAAGCTGCGGAACAATATCCAGAAACTGACAAAGCCGGCAATGTTGGTGAAAATCATACCGATCGTTGAAATGATAAAATCCGCACGGTAGCTCATTTTACTCTTTATGTCCTGTGCAAGGATTTTTCCGTATATCCTCAGATAGAAACCTAAACCTTTTCTTTTCATGACTCAGCCTCCGTTCACAGTGATCTGCCGCAGCGAAATTTTCCAGAACAGCTTGCTCAGAACTATCATCACAATACACCATATCAGCTGTGTACCAAGTGTTGTCAGAATTGTCCGGGGCTGTGGATTCCCGTTTAATAAAACAGAAAGCGGTGCATTGTAAATGGACTGGAACGGCAGATAATACACAATGGTTTTCAGCGGTTCGGGGAAGAATGCAATTGGAATTGTCGCTCCTGATAAAAGCATAACTATGACCTGTTTCATAATGTTGATTCCCCATATTGATTCCGTGTACAGGCAAATTGTTCCCACAAAGAAATCAATACTGTAATTTATCGAAACCGCCATGATTACAGAAATCACAAAAAAGAGCAGATTGATTCCGAGGTGTATTGCCCCATGTGTCACAACTGCCACAACGATGAATGTTGGCAGGAATGTAAAGAAAAACTGCGTAACAAAAGAGCCGGAATACGACCAGAACACATACCGCCTGTATTCTATTGGTTTGAGCAGGTCAAGGGTGATTTCACCCGATTGAATACGCCGCCCTATTTCCCATACGACATACATTTCCATAAAGTTGAACAGTGCCGTTGCAAGTACCAGATAAATCAGCGTGTCGGAGAATGTCATGCCGTTGACTATGTCCGTTCCGGCGGAGGCATAAATGGCTTTCCACAGAAAATAGACTACTATGAGATACAACAGATTTCCGGCAATGATTACTAAAGTCCCAAGCCTGAATTGCAGTGATTCAATGATTCCCGCACGGGTAAGGGTGAAAAATTTTTTCAGCTTCATTGCACACCCTCCTCATAGATTTTCTTTATGACCTCCTCGGTGGAAATCTCTTCAAGCTGCATATCACGTATCTCATAGAATTGCTGAAGCTGTGAGAGCACCTCCATGACCTTTGATTTTTCCTCGTCTACCAGAATTGATATCCACTCATCATCAGCGGAAACGCTGAAACCGGAAAGCTCATTCTGTATTTTCTCCGCCTGTTGCTTTAAATCACCGTCTATGCGGATTTTCAGCGTTCTGTACGAACCGAAGAAGTTTTTAAGATGTTCGATGTCGTTATCGTAAAGCATTTTGCCCTTATCAATAATAACGATACGCTCACAGAGTGCGTCCACATCGCCCATATCATGGGTAGTCAGAATGACTGTTGTATTCTTTTCCTTGTTCAGAGCGTGAATGAGAGTGCGTATCTTCGCTTTCATTGAAACGTCAAGACCGATTGTCGGCTCGTCTAAAAAGACAATTTTCGGGTTATGGAGAAATGCTGCAAGAATGTCACTGAGGGTACGCTGTCCCAGTGACATCTGACGGACTGGCTTATGCAGCAGCGGCTCAATGTCCACAAGAGATTTGTAAAGTGTCAGCATATCATTGTAATCCTCATCGCTGACCCCGTAAATGTCCTTCAGTATTTTGAAGGATTCAATCAGCGGCAGTGCCCACCACAGCTGTGAACGCTGTCCGAACACAACGCCGATTTCCTGTGCATTTTTCGTCCTGTTCTGATAGGGTACATTTCCGCCCACCAGAATTTCTCCCGAAGTCGGTTCCAGTATTCCCGTCATCATTTTAATTGTAGTGGATTTACCGGCGCCGTTTGGACCTAAGTAACCGACGATTTCGCCCTGCTCAATGCTCATGCTGGTATTGTCCACAGCACGGACGATTTTGTAGTCCCTGGAAAACAGATCTTTCAGACTGCCTTTCAGTCCCTCACGGCGGTTGAGTACTTTAAATTCTTTTGTGATGTTTTTGATTTCGATAATATTTGACATGATTTTACCTCACTTTCCTGTGAGCGGAAGATGAAATTTATATTTGTCCTGTAACAGGACATGAAAGCGGTTAATTTAGTATATCATAATAATTGTCCTATGTCAAGACAAAACTAAATGTTCAATCGGAGGGCAATTTTATGGCAAGAATTATTGACGGTGAAAAGATGAATCTGGTTGGGAAACAGGTGAAAAAATTCCGTACTGAACAGAAAATGAGTCAACAGCAGCTTTCTGATAAGCTTGAAACGATAGCTGTCTATATCTGCCGTGGATCAATTTCGAGAATAGAAGACCAGACCAGAACGGTTTCTGACATTGAGCTTTGGGGGCTGTCACAGATTCTTGAGAAACCGATACAGGACTTTTTTGATGAATGATTTTAGTTTCTCTGCCTTTTGCTGTTAAAACTCAGTATAATCGTACCTCCCAAATCAACTATCTTTTATATTTTACTCTTTCATGATATAATCTGCATTTTTGCTCGGAGAGCATGTTTCTATGTAATGGTGTTCTGCCGGGAAATAGCGATTTAATTCAATTATATTAAATCTCTGCATTACATCATACCATATCAGACCACTAAAATCAATGCCCTGCATTATTCGTCCTGTTTCAAACATTATTTGCCCGACCACTTCCAAAAAAAGATGAACAAAGCTGTTTCTTTGTCCATCTTCACAAAATATTATGAGATCGGAATAATAACCGTCACAGCAAAAATCCCATCATTTGTTTTGATATTCAGCGTACCGTCATAGGCTTTGATAGCCTTGCGGACGTTCTCCAGACCAATACCGAAATGGCCATCTTTGGTGGAACAGAAAGAATCGTCTGTTCTGTCAATCCGACTGTAAGGATTGCGGATATTCACTGTTATGAAGTTCATCTGCTGCATCATGCTGATTTTAATGTATTTGTTCGCCGAAATCTCGGTGCAGGCTTCGATTGCATTGTCAATCAGATGAATATTGTAGTCATATCAATTGCTGAAATAAAGTTCAGGTCAGTTTTCTCAATATTAAGCTGAATTTCAATTCCAAGTCTCTTTGCTTTGGCAATCTCATTATTTATGATAACCGACAGCATCTGATAATCATTGCGAAAATTGGGATAAAAGCGGTTCAGCTCCGCATAAAGCGTCTGCTGATATTCTTCTGCTGCCTTATTTGAACCGTTTTCAATCAGCGTATCAAGGGAGCGGATATGTTTTCTCATATCGTGAACAATACGGAGCGATTCGTTGTACTGTTCAGACAGTCCCTCATAAGCTTTAAGCTGCATTTCAGACTGCTGTTTCATCAGTTGATTTTCATGTTTAATACATCGTGCATCTGCCAGACGGGTAAACATAAAATATAAGCCAAAATTCAGAACACAGAATCCCATTGAAAAAATCCCCAGGAATGTATTAAGCTGTTCATCAGGAAAAATACTTGCTAATCCAGAGATAATTATAATTTGCAATACCACAATAATGAGAAAAGAAATGACCTCATAGGAACTAAGAAGTTTATTATCGAAAATCAGTTTTTCCTGTTTGCGTCGGACAATCATGTCTAATAAAAAATACAGGATAAGTACAATCAGAATAGAAAGAAGGTACAACGTCGCTATAAAAGATAGATTTTTCATGAAATACATGTGATAGATGAGGTACACATTCAGAAATGAATGTGCAGCCAGAATTCCAATACAAATCGGAATACGGATTTTCAGCTTATCTTCAATGCTGCACCGCATATTTTCAGATACTCCACAGCAAGAGAAATGTTTCTTCCTCGCTTAGCATAAATCCCGCATGCAATTCGGGAAGAAAAATCATGACCGAACCAAGCAGTGCATAAGAAATTAATGCGATCCACAAACACACACGAACACCTTTTTTGATACGATTCACTTTTCCGGCATCGTAATTCTGGCTTACAAATGCAGAAACTGAAAATCCTGCTGTCAAAGAAGGCAGCATAAACAAATTCAGATATTTACTGCATACAGAATATGCGGAAGTATAGGCAACGATGAAGCCTATACTCTGTCCGACATTTATACCCGTAAAGCCGATCATTGTAAGACAATTGACTCTGTTCACAGGTTATATAAGGAAATGTGTCTGGATTTTGCGGAAAGAATGCACGAGATCAGAAAAGAAACTGTCATTTCACCTCATGTCAGAAAGTGCATTGATTATATCTATGAGAATCTGGGCGGAGAACTTTCAGTTAAAACCCTTGCTGGAATGACAGGTCTGAACCCGACATATCTCTTACGGTTATTATCAAAGGAAACAGGAATTTCCATAAAGCAGTTTGTGAAAGAGGCAAAAGTCGATACTGCTCAGAATCTGCTCTGCTACTCAGATTTATCGTATCTGGAAATTGCTGTATCTCTCGGCTTTTCCTCCCAGAGTGCTTTTATTGCCGTTTTTAAACAGATAACAGGAGTTACGCCAAAGGTGTACCGTGAGAGATACTATCTTACAAAAAATAATTAGATACATTAAATGGAAAGAACCATATTCCCATATTAATAGCAGAAGCATACATGATAAATAAAAATTAAGGAGTGCGGACATGCACTCCTTTTTGATTAATGCCACTCGGAAAGTATAGATTTATCTGCTGCAACTTTATTTATTATTTCGTCCGCAGACCGAACATTATCGAAAGTTCCGTTTGAAATTTCGTTTATCACTGCCTGAAGCAGTTTTTCATAATAGGCTTCCGCAGTGATTTCAGTAGTGGTATCATGAAAGTGCTGCTGACTTTCAGCAGAGGCAATTCCTGCATATTTTTCTTTTACCTGCTTAATTAGTTCATCACGATTCATTTCGATTCTCCTAACTGAATTTTATGCTTTTAGCTTATCCGTAATGCTTGAAAGTATTCTCTATGTTAATGGATTATCTGTAGAAAAACTTTTATTTAATTGTTCCGATTTAATATAAAAGCTGACAATTGTCAGCAGTAAATGCCTTTTTGTAAATATCTGCCAAAGTAATCTAAAAGATTTGTGGCAAATAGTAGAAAAATAAGCTGAATTGGTGCAAGTTTACTGAAAACTGTTGTGATTTAAATTGCTTTATGGAACCTAAAAGTCATAAGGTTGTATTGGGGGTAACGATAAATGACAGTTTGTTAAAGGCAGAGGCAATGTCACACCCTTTTTGGTACACTTGCCTCTGCTGTGAGATTGTTCTATGGCTTTCACCTTGTTCCAGAGTTACATAGAAATAATCGGACGGCGGTAGGATATGTTCATTGTTCAGTTCTCTTGCAATTGCTTTTAGTTTCATACCGTTTGCTTTCATTTCAAAGATACGGCGGACAATTTCAGAAGCATACTCATCAATGACAGGAGTACTGTTTTCATCGTTTGGCAATAGCTTTCATAAAAAAAGTTTATGCTTCACTTGGCACTCTGCCAAGCATTTCGTTAATAGCACGATTAATTGCATAGCGCTCTCTTACCCTCTTAAACTGTAAAGACCGATGTTTCGAATACCGGCTGAGTATTTTTACAGCTGAGAAAATTATAATCCCTATAAGAATAGAAATCCAGTTCAAAATTTGCCATTTTTATAAAACAGTCTTTTTATCAGAACCTTTATTATCTTTCATCCTGCATTTTTCATTTCTTCAAAAATAGTACATCCTTTATGGGCCGTCACCTTTGTCCGATAAAGTGCCTGATCCGCATTGTGATATACTGTTTCATCATATCCTGACTCCGAAAATGTTACCCCTGCACTAATAGAAAAAGGCGGCAATTCATTCATGCCCGACATAACAGTATCATTTACTTTCTCTATAACGCTTTTTATAAAACCTGCCTGCGTCGATGTTAACCGATTCATAACAACAGCAAATTCATCACCGCCAAGACGAAAGACCTTATCACCGGCACGCATTTTTTCATCAAGAACCGATACAAGCTGCGATAGCACATGGTCACCGACATCATGTCCATAAGTATCGTTGATGGACTTGAATTTATCAATATCCAACAGCACAAGAGCAAAAGGCATCTCGGATTCTTCTAACAATTTTGCAACCCTGTTGAACGCAGTCCGGTTTAGCGCCCCGGTCAGTTCATCATGTTCCATTTTGAACTGCATCCATTCTTCCCGTCTTTTTTGTTCTGTGATATCCTGTACAGCAAATACCACCTTTTCCAGACCACCAGCCTGATTCCATTTTGCCGGAGCAAGAACAATACGTCCCCATTCGATTTGTTTTCCCGGATATTCACAAGAAAGCACATTAGTGTCTTTCATACGCTGCTCCATAGTATCAGGATTCATAAATTCACGAACAGCTTCCACATATTCTTTTCCCACAATCTGAGTACTGAATCTGTCCAGAAATACATCGTGCGGAATTATGCCGTCAGGATAATACTGTCTGATAGCGTCAGAATGTTTGATTACCTGTGTCACCCCATTTACCACATCTATCATGAAGGTTACCTTATAGAAACTGCTCAGCGCAGTGATCATTTGCCGGTGCTCTTCCTCTTCTTTCTTCATCTGCGTAATATCTTTAACGAGCACAACAAATCGTTCCAGATGTCCTTTTTCATCAAGAGATACAACAGAAAACTCCAGTCGGAACCATGTGTTATTATCGTTTACCTCACGCTCAAGATCGATTGCAAAAGAATTCTGTTCTGTACACAGAAATATTTCCATGTATTCCTGTTCTGTCCTTCTCAGAAATTCCTCCCGATATTCCGGCTTAATTATGGAAGCATAAAACTGCCTGATCCACTCCCATTCTCCTTCTTTCGGAATAACATTACTCAACACTCTTGTTATACGGAGTGCCTCATATCTCTTCGCTGTATAATCAACCATAAATTCGGAAAGATTGCTGGAGCGGATTCCTTCCGTAAATAAAAGATATTTGCGGTTTATCCTTTCCTGATGATAAAATAAGCCTATCTCCTGCCCTAAGTACAACCACGTTGATTCCAACAATGCAAATTCTGACAAATCCGGATTCATCAGACACATACATGACGGCATCCTGTTCTTGGTATATAGCGGAATAATCACAAATGTATGAATGCCCTGCTTCTCCATTCTTTCATATTCAAAAGGCATACTATCCCGAATACACTCTCTGTTCTCGACAAATACCATTTTTTTGAATTTGAGAGTCTCGATCCAGTTATCCAGCCCCCGTTCCTGTATCGGTTGTATTCTTTCATCCTCGACAACCAGGTCGCCGACCTTCCACTGATATACCTTATTCACGCAATCCGGTTCTGTTACCGATTCATAAATGCAGACCATATCTGAATGGGTAAATTTACCCACTTCTTTTATTATATAACTGATAATATCCCGAATACTATTGTCTATGTTCACGCCTGCCAGCAAATCCGCTACAAAAGCTTTCGTTTTCAGTTTTAATCTATCGTTTTTCTCCACAAGGTTCACGGTTTCTATCATTAATATCAATCCTTTTATTAGCTAAATAGGTATTTTCCCTGACAAATTCCGATTTGGCAAACTAAATTTTCTTGAAATAATTATACCTTACTGTCCTGAAAGTGTCAACCACCCAAGTAAAGCGTTTTCACAAAACTGCCGCACTCTGATCTCACTAACTGCGCACTGCCGGATTACAATTACAAAATAGCAAGTCGCAACGTCCGGTTTCTCACTCGGATTGTGAGAAAAAAACAGAGCCACAGGCTCAATTTAAAAATTGCAAAAAGGGCGATATTCAATCCCGGCAAGCCCGGTAACGTGTGGGTACAAAACCCCAAAACCCGCACATTACAAGGCTTGTGAGAGGGACACTCCTCAGACCCTGAAATAGGAAAGGAGAAACATAAAATGAACGAATCAGAAAAGAGAAATAAGCGGCTGAAAATTCATGTCAGCCAGGAAGAAAAAGATGCGATTGATAAGAAGTTCATAAACAGCAGATTTCGTTCAGAAAGTGAGTTTATCAGAGTGATGATTTTAACAGATGTAATCTTACATTTTGATAAAGAGCAAATGAAAAAGCTGATAATTGATTCATCATCTGCTTCAAACAACATAAATCAGATTGCAAGACGAGTGAACAGTACGGGCAATATTTACTCTGAAGACCTTGCCGAAATAAAGGAACAGCAGAGCCGGATCCTGCATCAGCTTTTGAAACTCCGTGGAGAGATTCATATTGTGAAAGATCTGGTTGGATCTTCCTGCCATAACACAGGTGATAAACGAATGATACATTCTATTCGGCACGATACAGAATGTATCGGGAGCATAAATTAATACTGCTAAAAGAAGTATCATATATATTCTATGAAATAGTATTATGGTTTAAAATCAAATTTTGAATCTCTGACTTTTCCGGCATTACTTTTAAAGCACCTTTGCGTGTTGTAATAAGTGATGCTCCCGCATTTGCAAATACAAGTAAATCTGACAAATCTTTTTTTGTCAGCGAATCAATGTCATGTTCCAGAAGATAATT
>JBJEQV010000083.1:0-10517 GCA_051881915.1 Porcipelethomonas sp.
GATAACACAGCTTTTCAGAGTTGTAAAGTAGGCACTTTTTTGTGGTATAGTTACCTCGCAGTTACATTTGCGCAGTTTCGTGAAAAATCCGAAAAAATTTTTTTCTTGATTTTTTGAACCGCATATGCTAAAATGTTTCTGAAAGCATATTACAGTCAATTTGATACTAAAAGGAGGCTATTTTATGATAAACAAAGCAGATCTGCCGGCTTGCCCTGTGGAAACAACACTTATGCTCATCGGAGATAAGTGGAAGGTGCTTATCATGCGTGACCTCAGAAACGGTACAAAACGTTTCGGCGAACTGAAAAAATCTGTAACCGGTATTTCCCAAAAAGTTCTGACAGCCAATCTCCGTAGTATGGAAGAAAACGGTCTGCTGACAAGAGAGGTTTTCCCGGAAGTTCCGCCGAGAGTGGAATATACCCTGACGGAACTTGGTCATAGCATGGAACCAATTCTGGATGCTATGGAGCAATGGGGAACGGAGTATAAGACAAACTATAAATAATAGAGTATTTCTCATGATTTTATGGTTAGAAATGTTATATGTGATTCTTCACCATGTACTCTGATTCTTTTGCGGAGCTTTTCGTAAAAGTTATTTCTTTACTCTAAAAAGTAAGTCTCAGAGGATATTCTCTGAGCCTTACAGGACGTTATGCTTTAGATGAGCTATTCAATCCATTATAACAGTAATTTTATTTTCCTTTGCAAGTTTTTCAGCTGAAACATAGTTTACGTCAAGCTTTTCACCGTTGAGAGTGATTTCCTTTATGCCGCTTTCAACGTGGTCGGGATTCTGTATGTCGATTGAAAGGTGCTTTCCTCTGAAAGTCTTTTCAATTGTGAAGCCGTCCCATTCAGACGGTATCGACGGTGAAATAACCAATCCGTCAGCGTCAGGGCGCATACCGCAGATACCCTCAACGCAGCCTACCATTACCGTTGATGCTGTACCTGTCAGCCAGTGAACGTGGGAACGTCCCTCAAAAGGCGAAGCCTTGCTCTCTGTAAACTGTCCGTGAGCGTATGGCTCGATAACTCTTATCTCAGCCTTGTCATTCATAGCGGCAGGAGAGCTTTCCATGAAGTACTCAAAGGCTCTGTTTCCGTGTCCCATAAGCGATTCGGCAAGTATCAGCCAACCCTGCGACTGGGAGAATATTCCGCCGTTTTCCTTTGTATCGTCATTGAAAATATGCATGAGTGCACCGTCAAAATAGTGATCCTTGTAAGGCGGATCAAGGAGCTTTGCTCCGTATGGAGTGTTGAGTATCTCATGAACGCTGTCAAGAGCCTTGTCAGCCTGTTCCTTTGAGGCAAATCCCGAAATAACGCTCCAGCTCTGAGGGTTCAGCCACATGCTTGCTTCGGGGTCGTTCTTTGCGCCGACGATTACGCCGTCCTCACGGATACCTCTGATAAATCTGTCCTCGTCCCAGCAATTTTCAAGTGAAGTACCAAGCTCGCTCTGTACCTTTTCGATATAGCTTACGTAATCGCTGTCGCCTTTTGAAACAGCCATATCCTTGATAACGCTCATAGCATAGTAAAGCTGAAATGCAACGAATGTGGATTCACCCTTTTCACCCAGTCTCAGACAGTCGTTCCAGTCAGCATGAAGTCCCGCAGGCATGGAGTGTGCTCCCAGTCTTTCCATGGAGAATCTGATAGCGTTTTTAAGATGCTCGTAAACAGTAGCCTCGCCGCCGTTTGCATAAACTATCACTTCGTCTAAGAAAGCCTTGTTGCCGCTTTCGCCGATATACTTTACAATTGTCGGGAACAACCACAGAGCGTCGTCAGCACGGTAAGACGGGTGACCTGTTTCCTTGACATATTCGGGATCGTCAGGAGTATTCTCATGGCCTGCATTGTGATTGAACTTGACCAGCGGCAGACCGCCCCCGTTATTAACCTGTGCAGAGAGCATGAAACGAATCTTGTCCGCAGCCATTTCAGGGTCAAGGTGAATAATACCCTGAATGTCCTGAACGGTGTCACGGTAGCCGTAGCCATTTCTCAGACCACAATAAACGAATGATGCGGCTCTCGACCAGATGAATGTGATAAAGCACTGGAAAGCGTTCCATACATTAATCATGTTGTTGAATTCCTCAGACGGTGTTTCAACCTGGAAACGGTCGAGGGTAGCGTGCCAGTAATTTTTAAGCTCGTCTATTTCCTTCTGAACTCTGCCCTGTTCCTCATACGCTTTTATAAGCGCCGCAGCCTCTTCGTCGGATTTCTGACCGAGAATATATGTAAGCTCGGCTGTCTGACCGGGTTCCAGGGTTATATCCGACTGCAGTGCGCCGCAGGAATTGGAGTTGTAGTTCATGGAGTTGTCAAGACCGCCGTTTTCTACTGCAGCAGGATTGGAGTAGGTTCTGTATGAACCGATAAACTTATCAAGATTACCACAGGCAGCAGTAACTTCTGCTCCGGCAATACCGAAAAATCTGTCATAGCGGTCTTTTGTACTGTTTTCGCTTATTGTCTGAATGATTCGGTTTTCTCTGAACTGAGTCTTGGAAATAAAGAGAGAGTACTGTAAATTGACCTGGTCCTGTTCATAGTTGTTTTCGTTTGTGAACTCAGTAAAGCCGAATACCGAAAGCTTTCTCTTCTCTGAACCGGTGTTTGTTATCTTACAGTTCCATACCTCGTGAGTCTTTCCCATAGGAACATAGTAAGTGGTCTCGGTCTTTATTCCCTCATACTCAGAACCAATAATTGTATATGCAGTACCATGACGACATTCGCTCTTATACTTGTCCATAGGTTTGCCCACAGGCTGCCATGATGCCGACCAGAAATCGGCGTTATCGTTATCTCTCAGATAGATGTATCTGCCCGGGAGTGCCATCATTGAGTTGAATCGGAAACGGCTGATTCTTCCGTTTGCACCCGACTTCACAAAGCTGTAGCCTGCGGCATTGTTCGAGATTATCGCACCATACTCCGGCGAACCGAGATAGTTTACCCATGGTGCCGGTGTATCGGGTCTTGTTATAACATATTCCTTGTTTTCAAGGTCAAAATGTCCGTAATTCATAAATCATCCTCCTACACAGCAATGTCAGACACAACGGCATACCTGCTTTTATACATTTCCTTCAGATTTTTTACAGAGTTATACTGTTCTCCGATACAGAACTCCTTTGACCATGTCATATAATATGCCCATGGCGTATGTGACTGCTCCAGCAAATGAATATCAGGCATATATCCGACTTCTGCAAGAGCCGCCACTTTATTCCCGGAGGTTGACTTGATAAGCTTGCAGTAATCCTCATGATAATCCGTTTGAGCATATTCAGTCAGGTAAATATCCACAGAAACAACATCAACATATTCATCACCCGGATATCCTTCTGAAAGACGGCAGTTCCATACCCACAGCAGATTGTCAAGATGATGTACATTGGTATAGTGTTCAAACATCAGCTTGTATAATTCCCTTGCAGTTTCCGGTCCTTTTGCACCCCACCAGAACCAGTCGCCGTCTGATTCATGAAACGGTCTCCACAAAACTGGTATATCTGCGTCACGAAACAGTTTCAGCTGCTCTGCAATTACATCCATGTCATGGAAAAAAGCCCTGCGTTCCGGTGTGCCGTCAATGAGTACACGGGTCGCATCGAAATCAGTATTTACAGCATAAAAACTCTTATCATGTCCGCCGACAGGAGAAAACCAGTGAAAGGAAAATGTCAGAATTCCGTCTGATTCCTTTGCCCACTTCATGGCAGTTTCAAGAGTATGCTGATTTTCATAAACCTCTGTCAGACAAGGCTCATCTGCATTTTCATAATTTATATTCGGAGAATAGGAAAGCAGTTCAAAGCCACACAGCTTGGGTTCTTTCCCCGTAATTTCCCTGATATATGTAATTTCCTCCATAGGATTAGTCTGTGTATGCTGACCTGTGATAATAGCTTTTCCGGCTGTATCAGACAGGTAATTTAAAAGCTCTCTTGCCTTTTTTGTTGCATTTTTGTTAGCGGGATTCTGCATTTAGTCCTCCTTTTATGATGCCTGTGACAGACGCTGAATCATCTCCATGCACATTCTGCCATTATGATACGGGCATTTCCACGAATGAACAAGCGCCTGCTTCGGGTCAGGCTTATTATCTGCCGGAACACACTCTATCCATTCTCCGCTGTCCGGGTCTACCACACTGCTACGAATAAATTCCCAGATATCTTCTGCTGCCTGAAGATACTCTTTCTTCTGCGGCTGTTTCTGATATGCGTTGTAAAAACCAACAACAGACTCTGCCTGTACCCACCAGATTTTTCTGCTGTCAACCTTATTTCCTTCACGTTCATTGTTCAGACCGTGCTGTGTTTTATCAAAGGCATTGCGGTATGCAGCCTCTGCCAGTCCGTTTGTAACAGGCAGCATTTCCTTTTTATAAGCCGCATCGTCAAGAACACTGCATCCACGGTCAATAAGCCATGCGGTTTCAATATCGTGTCCGTAGGATTCCAGATCGATAAGTGAGTGATAGTCGCTGTCGAAGAAAACTTCGCAAATCTTTTTCTCGGGGTTGTATACCTTCTTCTGAAACAGTTTCAGAATCCAGCGGATTGAATCACCCACAGCATAAAACGTATCTGCCTTATAAAGCTCAGAATAAGCTTCAAGAACATGGAGAAGAGTGTTCATGGTGCGTTCTGCGAGGACGCCGTTTTCTGAAAGCTTTTCGTTTGACGATGGTGTGAAATCACGGCGGAATGCCTCCAGATATCCGTTTTCATCTCTGCATTTTTCCTCAATCACACGGTAAAGAACATAAGACATGTTAAGTGCGTCCTTTTTCCCGCTTGCCTGATAATATGCAGAAAGGGCGTAAATAGCAAAGGATTGATTGTATGTATGCTTTGTATCATCACATACAGTTCCATCATAATTTACTGACCAGTAAACACCGCCGTACTGACTGTCAAAACAGAAATCAGTGAGAAATTTGTATGCATGGTCAGCCATTTCAAGCAGTTCAGGCTTTTTCAGGAGCTGATATGCTGTGGAATAAAACCAAAGTATTCTGCTGTTAAGAATAACGCCCTTTACACTTTTGATATCAGGTTTGCCGTCACTGCCGACATAACCGTAAAAACCGCCGTTTTCTTCGTCTTTCAGTTTATTCCAGAACGGAATGAGATTTTTTTCAAGATGTTCCATAAATACTTTTGCTTCCATAATCAGAATTTCCTTTCAATATAATGATTTTGTCTGATTACAGTTTAAGCCGGCTTCTGTAACTTTGATGATTATATGATACATCATTTTATTTTATATTTCTATGAAAAAGGAAAGCAAAAATTGTACAAATCTATTTTTGGATATTGACGGTCACTCTGCATAGTGTTAAAATATAAGCGGGAGGGATGTACAATGCAGCTGTTTGAATACATAGATATGCCGAATCAGCCATACGATATTTTTTATACTGATTCTGTGGATTCACAGCTTCACTGGCATTATTACAGCGAAGTGCTTTATATAACAAAGGGTGCAGTTACTGTAACCTGCAACAATAAAAAGGCGGTTCTTGAAGAGGGTGATTTATGCTACATTTATCCTCTGCAGCTTCATGCCGTTTCAAAAGCAGATGACAATGCGGCGGAATATGCTGTATTAAAATTTGATGTTCATACAATCAACATTCCGCAGGCATATCTTTCAAAGTTTTATGATGTTTTTATAAGAAGAAGCCGTGAAGAGGATTTCTGTATTGTTTTAAAGAATATCTGTATTGACAGGACGAAGATGAACTCACTTATTCAGCATATCGTAAATGAATTTCAGCAGGAGAATGAGTTTTATGCCTTGCAGATACAGGCAGATATTTATACTTTGCTTATAGAAATTGCAAGAAAAATCAAAAAGGAAAATAAGTCTGAAGACAAAAAGCGTACAGATACCGATTTTTCTTTTTATCACATTCTGGAGTATATCGACTCACATTCGGGAGAACAGCTTGAAATCCAGAAGCTTGCCGATATGTGCCACATGAGCTATTCACATTTTGCAAAGCTTTTCAGAGAAAACTACGGACGCTCATGCAAAGAGTATATCACATATATTCGTCTGAACAAGGCTCAGGATCTGCTGCTTCATACAGATTATGACCTGAATTACATTGCCCTTGAAACTGGGTTTTTTGATTGCAGTCATTTTATCAGAACATACAAAAAATGGCGTGGTATTACGCCTAAGCAGGAGAGAATGAAAAAGCATTTGTGATTGATGTAAGGTATTGAAAAAAGAAGTAGTGTCATTCTCCGTTTTGGGAGATTGGCACTATTTTTGTTTATCGGTATTAAGGTTACTTTGAAATTGCCCATATTTCACTCTCACAAAAAGTAAAAGACGGCGGTATCGTAGCATTCGTTACATCAGCCGATACACTTGACAAGGGAAATATAAATGACCGCCCAACGGCGGTCATCAAAACAACAAATTCAATTGTATAATATTTTACTTGTCTGTTTTTCAATCCTGCAGGTATGCTTCTTATAATCTTTATCATAATTGATTCTGACAAGAAGAATTTCACCTGTGTAGTCGTTAAGACAATCAGCATACCGTTTTTCCTTAATCTGTTTTATCGCACCTTCTGCTGATTTGTCATATTTCAGCTCAACAATTATCGCAGGATTATTGTTATTTCTTCTTGGTTTAAAAACTATATCCGCATAACCGTTTCCGGCAGGAAGTTTCCTTTCCATTGTATATGTTTTCCTTGCAGAATAGTATGCCAGTGAAATTACGCATGAAAGTGAATTTTCATCATTGTATTTTAAAATTGAAGTATTCTCACTATGTGCCTTGTCTATCAACTCAGCAACTTTTTCTTCATCGCAATTAAGTGTTGCTTTCAAAAGCTCATCTGATAGTTTCAATGAATTCGCAACTTCCGACCATCCCATAACCTTAATAGTACTTGCAAACTGTTCGGATATGTCATAATTTGGAATTGATACTTCCTTGGTATAAAAATCATATGTCAGGTATCCGAGATGAACCAAAAGCGTCAAAACATCGTCTTTAGTTTCAAAAGTTACCATATCATTTGAAAATGTTGTCGTATCAATTACTGCTTTTTGTCCGGCAAGAAGCCCGATGATTGTATCCTTCAGACCATCAAAATTCATTTCAATGTAGACTCTCAATGCCTCGTATGTTTCTGTCGAAGTCCAGTAATTATTAAAATATCCGCCTGTCATGGACATAACCACTTATATCCGTCGTACCAACGTTTTGTTTCATCAAATGGCATTTTGTATTCATCACAGAGCTGTTTAACTTCTGATTCTGTAAAACCAGTAAACTTTGCATATTCACGGGGATCTGTCATGGAAACTTCTGTAAACATATTTAAAGCTGAATGTTTGCCATACTTTTTTATTGGCAGAATTCCGGTCATATATGCGAGTGCAACAAAACTTTGATCCTTCAATAAATTCCTCAAAAAATCAAGATACTTTTTCTGAGCATCCGTATCATTTTGATGCTCTCTGAAAATGCAGTCCCATTCGTCTATTATAAAAATAAATGGTATGTTCGTTTGTGAAAAAATTGCTGCTATGATTTTAATTAAATTCTGACGTTTTGGGTACCGAATATCAGGATATTCATTTTTGAGTTCATCAATTAAATCTTCTTCAATAAACTCAATCATTTCATCCATATTTTGTGATTCGCCCAAAAAGTTTACCATATTAATATGAATCACATTATATTTGTTCAGATGCTTTTCAAATGTGTCAGCTTTTGATATTTTTAGATTACTGAATATTTCTTTTGAACCACACCCACGGCTGTAGTATGCCGTCAGCATATTAACTGCCATTGACTTTCCAAAACGCCTTGGCCGACTTACGCAGATGAATTTTTGTTCCGTATAAATAACACTATTTGAATATTCAATCAACATACTTTTGTCAACATATATTCTGGAATTCAATGCCTGACGAAAATCAATATTACTTGGATTTAAATAAATCCCCATACAAGACACCTCCTGTTCTTGTCATAATAATTTATTAAGATATTATCAGATGTGTAATTTATGATTTACGAATCAACCTTCTCTGCGCTTTACAACACAATGTTTTCCGCATAATGCGATGCCAGATTAATGATATTTTTGCTCTCCTCTTGACTCAACAAGATAATCATAGGCTGAAATGTTTCACCTCGCAGACGGTAATTATTGATTATAATATACCATGCTGAGTGGGAAAAATCAAGATGAAACGATAGTACCGCTATTATCTGCTAATACATTTAACATTAAAAGTATCGCTTCGTCTCACATTTACATATTTTCTTTGCAATCATCAACACAGTTGAAAAAATCGTCAAAAAATGGTATAATAAGAAGGCTATAAAATATTGTCTGAGGGGTGAACGCATGAAACCAATCATATTTATAGATACAGAAGTTAGTGAAACAGATAACAAGGCATATGACTTCGGGGCGGTAAATGAAAACGGAGAAAAGCTGCATACAGGTTCTTTCAGTAAATTTCATGAATTCATTTCCGATGCAAAGTATCTCTGTGGTCATAATATCATTAATCATGATGCCAAGTATATTGAAGCGCCTGCTGACACTATATACATTGATACGCTTTATCTTTCACCGCTGATGTTTCCCAACAAGCCTTATCATAAACTGATGAAAGATGACAAGTTGTGTACAGATGTGCTTAATAATCCTTTAAATGATTCTGTTAAGGCTATAAGGCTTTTCTATGATGAGATCAGTGCCTTTCAGAATCTTGATGATGAATTAAAGCGGATATATTATATGCTGCTGAAAGACAGTCCATATTTTTCGGGTTTCTTTTCATATATTGATTATTCAGCCAGTGATGACTCTGAAGCAGCGATATTTGCGTACTTTTCAGATAGAATATGCGAAAATTCGCCTTTGGCTGACTTCATTTCAGATTCTCCTGTTGAACTTGCCTATTGTCTTGCTCTGGTATCGGCAACAGAGAAGCACTCTCTTATCCCGCGATGGGTGCTTATAAATTTTCCGAAAGTTGATGTGATACTTAAAGCGTTAAGGAACACTTCGTGCGGCAAATGCGATTATTGCAGATCAGAACTTGATCCAAAAAAATATTTGAGCCGGTATTTCGGATATACTGATTTCCGTACATATAACGGAGAACCTCTTCAGGAAAACGCTGTAAATGCAGCAGCTGAACATAAATCATTGCTTGCGATATTTCCCACAGGCGGCGGAAAATCTCTTACATTCCAGATTCCTGCACTTATGGCAGGTGAAACTGAAAGAGCGCTGACAGTAGTTATTTCGCCTTTGCAGTCGCTGATGAAAGACCAGGTGGATAACCTTGAAAAGAAAGGAATTGCTGATGCCGTGACTATTAACGGACTGCTGAGTCCTGTTGAAAGAGCAGAGGCAATTGAAAGGGTGGAATCAGGAATTGCATCTGTTCTGTATATTTCACCCGAATCACTTCGTTCGGTTACAATAGAAAGGCTGTTCCTTGCCCGCAATATTGACCGGTTTGTAATTGATGAGGCGCACTGTTTCTCAGCATGGGGGCAGGATTTCCGTGTGGATTATCTGTATATCGGTGATTTCATAAGAGAACTGCAGAAGAAAAAAGGGGATAATTGCCGAATACCTGTGTCCTGTTTCACTGCAACAGCAAAAAAGAAGGTCATAAGTGACATCAGAGAGTATTTTAAAAATAAGCTTGATATTGAACTTGAACTTTTTGCCACGAATGCGACGAGAACAAATCTGCGTTATGAAGTTTTACATAAAGAAACAGATGCTGAAAAATATGATACACTGCGTGCTCTGATAGAACAAAAAAATTGCCCTGCTATCGTTTACGTTTCAAGAACCAAACGTACAAGAATGCTTGCGCAAAAGCTTACAAATGACGGATTCAAAGCAAGGGCATTCAACGGAAAAATGGAAAGCAGCGAGAAGCAGGAGAATCAGGAAGCGTTTATCAATGATGAAGTGCAGGTAATTGTTGCTACTTCGGCATTCGGCATGGGTGTTGATAAATCCAATGTGGGACTTGTCGTTCATTATGATATTTCGGATTCACTTGAAAACTATGTGCAGGAAGCAGGTCGTGCAGGCCGTGACCCTTCACTTAAGGCCGAGTGCTATGTATTATTCAATGACGGCGACCTGGATAAGCATTTTATACTTCTCAATCAGACAAAGCTCAGTATCAGTGAGATACAACAGGTATGGAAAGCGGTGAAAGATCTGACAAAATCGCGTCCGGAAGTATGCTGCTCTCCACTTGAAGTAGCAAGACAGGCTGGCTGGGACGACAGCGTTTCGGACATAGAAACAAGAGTGAAAACGGCAATACAAGCGCTTGAAAATGCAGGTTACCTTAAAAGAGGGAAAAACGTTCCGAGAATATACGCCACAAGTATTCTTGTGAAAAATATGAGGGAGGCATCACAGCGTATTGATGAATCGTTCAGAA
>JBJEQV010000084.1:0-10498 GCA_051881915.1 Porcipelethomonas sp.
TATGGATTGTCATGTAATGCAGAATCACGATGATTATATACCATACTATTCCGTAGATCTTGATTACACAACAGAAAAGCAGCACCATGAAAGCACCTTCACAATGAAAAGTGCTACCGATAAAAATACACAGATCTCATTCAACTGCGGCGGAAAGAATCTGATTCCATGTACTATTGAAATAAGCAATCTCTCACTTGTAAAAATTTCAGAAGGAACTTCTTCCGACGACAATGATGACCCCGGAAATAATGATGATCCTGTCATTGAAGACGGTGAAAACCTTTGTGCTGATTCTTCTAACTGGGGCGGCTGGGTTTATGAAGATGAAGCTGCCGCTGAGATCTCAACTATCAGTAACGGTATCACCATTGATGTTACAAATACCGGTTCCGAAGAATGGCATATTCAGGGCAGCTACAGCAATCTTACTCTGACTGAAGGTGCGACATACCGTGTTGAATTTGATTACTCTGCTACAAAAGATGTACCTCTCGGATTCCATGTTCAGCAGAATTATGACCCTTACGGACAGTATCATTACGAGAGCGTAAACTGTACCACATCAGTACAGCATTACTCCGCTGAATTTACTATGACTGAAACAGATGATAATGTGGTATGCGTATTTAACTGCGGCGGTGTCAGCACTGCTGTTCCGTTCTCTGTTACTGTTGAGAATCTTTCTTTAGTCCGCATCTCATAATATATCACCACTGTCGCTGCTGTTTCCATATTTATTTCCTTACAAAAAATTCCAGAACCTGATAAAAATAATACCGGCACACTTTACTCCATGCAGCAGCGACCAAAGTGCCGGTTTATTTTTAATTTACATACACTCTGCTTTTGATATACAGTAACTTTCTGCCGGTTCATCTCACATATTTTACCACATATATCAGGCATCATATCCTTTTTTTATAAAATTCTCTGTGATATCAAGAACTCTGTTTGACCAGAATTCTCTTCCGCCATGATGCGCTCCGTCGATCGCATAAAATTTCGCAGCTTTTCTGCATTGTTTGAGCTTATCATAAAGCATGCAGCTCTGACCAAAGGGTACAATCTCATCGTTGGTTCCATGGAAAATAAGTACAGGCGGTATTTCTCTGTCAGCCTGAATATAATTTGTTACAATAGCAGGCTTTACAAGCTGTGGATTTTCGGCAACATTTTTTCTTCCGATAAGAACACCTTCCGGACTATCTTCTGACATATGATTTTCCGAAGACAATTCATCATTCATTTTAGAAAAATTCACCGGACCATACAGATCTATGATACCTCTGACAGTTGAATCTGCCGCATTATATATTTCTTCCTCAAATTCATTTATTCCTGCTGTAAGGCCTGCCATCAGAACTGTATGCCCGCCGGAAGAATCTCCCATAAGCCACACATTATTTCCGTCATATCCATACTTATCTGCATTAATTTTAAGAAATCTGACAGCTGCTTTCACATCAAGCACCTGTGCAGGAAAAGACGCTGCCTCTGAACCTCTGTACTGTACAGAAGCTACGGCAAAGCCTCTGTTAGCCAGAAGGCACAATCTCGGCACTGACACCGGAATATTTTGCCAGCAGAAAGCCGAACCGGTAACATATACAATAAGAGGCGGCCTTTCCTCCGTTTTATCAGGAAGTATAAGCTGTATTTGCAGTGAATATTCCCCTCTCCTGATGTATTCTATATCCCGGAACATCTGCATTTCATTATTGTCGCCGCTGATTTTAAGCAGTATCATTCCATCGGATTCAGATGTGCTTTTAGGAAACTGCTCTCTTGGTATGTTTATCGGTTTTATCATATTTTCCCACTCCTGTCTATTATTTTTTATATTATATCCTATTACCTGCTGATACGTCAAGGTCACCGCACCTTAAACTTCACAGAATATAAAAACAAGCACTGTATAATTCAGTGCTTGTTTCTCTTTTTTTCTGATCACCATACATACAGGAATTTCGTCATGGTCCGGAATAATGATTAATAATAAGATTCTCTCTATACTCCAAAATTTTCTTTATACCCTGTCCCCCATTGCTCCATGGCATCCGATATAGGCTCCATGCTGTGGCCAAGTTCTGTCAATGTATATTCCACTCTCGGCGGAACTTCCGGAAAAACTTCTGTTGTCAGCAGCCCGTTTTCCTCCATGCTGCGAAGATTGGCTGTCAGAGCCTTCTGTGAAATACCGGATACGGATTTTTTTAGCTCTCCGAAACGCTTTGTTCCGTTTCTCAGATCACGCAAAATCAACACTTTCCACTTATCTCCGATGAGCATAAGTGTTGTTTCCACAGGACAATCCGGCAGATCTGCTTTGTTTATCATAAATCTGAGGAAAGAGATTAATCGCTTACTTCTTCCGAAAAAGTCAATTAACAATATTACTTTCAGGAGGAATTTATCATGAACAAAAATACATTTACAGCTGTCAAGCTTAAAAAAGGCGAAATAAACGTTTACGATTTTGGCAGAGGTATTTAAGGAAGAAGTGCAAAAGTACTATCCAAATTATAGCGATGGTAACTATCTTGATATGACAGCAGGATTTTTCTTTGCATAATCAGATATTGAAGCCGTAATCCCTGCGACGGAAAATACGCTTGTGGATACTGAGCATAACACCGGCAAGGGGCAGAAGTTTTACCATTAATTGTGGCAACTGCACAAAGCGGTCTTATTACGGGCTCTATCTGAAGACTTTGTTACATAATCTTTTTTTGCATAGAGATCCTGGCTTCTTCATTAAATCAAATGTTTTCCTGTTACATTATTTTTCAGTTAAAATCGGCATTAGTCTGTGACCTTGGGATCATGCTCCAGAATAAATAAATCAGCAAGCTGTGAAACAGTCTTTTTTAGAACAGGATGTCTTTTGTTAGGAGCAATTTCACATAGCGGCTTTAATACAAAGGACCTCAGATGCATTTCCACATGAGGAATAATCAAATCGTCTGTTTCCATGACAACATCATCATACATTAAAATGTCCAGATCCAGCGTCCTTGGTCCCCAGCGGACAATCCGTTCCCTGTGTGCAGCCTGTTCGATCTCATGAAGCTTTTCCAGTAGCTCCTCCGGAGTGAAAAGGGTCTTCAGGATCAGGCAGGCATTGAGAAAATCGTCCTGTTCAACACCGCCGTAAGGTTCTGTAACATGATAGGAGGACACTTTTTCAACATGGCAGCCCTTTGTTTCGTCAAGTAACTTTACAGCATTATCCAGATAGTTCTTTTTGTCGCCCAGATTTGAACCCAGTCCCAGATAAACTGTATGCCAGAATCTGCTGATTTTTACAGATACTGTCTTTAAAGAAAATCCTACGGGAGCCCACGGCTTTTTCAGTTCCAGTGTAACCCCCTTTAAAAGGGTATAACGAAGCAGTAGAGTTTCTGCCAGTTCCTCTGCTGCGGCTTCTATCAGCTTGCATGGGTGTGCCATTGTATATTCCGTTACAAAACGGCTGACATCGCCATAATTCACAGAGGCTTCCAGACAGTCGGTTTTTCCCGCACTTCTGCTGTCAACGTACATTGTAAGGGAAATCAGAAATTTCTGTCCGAGTCTGGTTTCCTCCGGGAACACACCGTGATTCGCAAAAACCTCCAGATCTTCAATGTGTATTTCGTCATATGGCAACGTGTTCATATGCTGTCTCACTTTCCTTCCCTTAAAACAGCCTGTGTCATGCGGATAGCCCTGTAATTTTCTTTTACATCGTGTACCCGTACAAAGGCTGCCTTTTTCTGAACTCCTATTACTGTGGTAACAACAGTACCCTCTACCCGCTGGTCAGCAGGCAGATCAAGGGTAAGTCCGATAACAGATTTTCTCGAAGTGGCAAGCAGTACCGGATATCCAAGTTCCGTCAGCCATTCAAGATGGTTTATAGCGGTCAGATTGTGTTCATAGGTCTTTCCGAAGCCAATACCCGGATCCAGAATTATTTTATCATCAGCAATGCCTGCTTCCTTTGCAATTGTCAGGGACTCCTTTATGTCCCTTATCATATCCTCATGAAAATTTTCGTATTCTGCCTTTTCACGATTGTGCATCAGGCAGCATGGAACATTATATCTTGCAGTAAGCTCCGCAACTCTTCTGTCATATTTCAGACCCCAGATGTCATTTACCATGTCTGTACCGGCTTTCAGGGCGGCTTCTACAACTTCGCTTTTATAACTGTCAACAGATACAGGAATATCAAAGTTCTTTTTTACCATTTCAATCACCGGAACAACACGGTCGATCTCTTCCTGTACACTTATCTGTACATGGCCGGGGCGTGTAGATTCGCCGCCTATATCAATAATGGAAGCTCCTTCATTTATCATGTCTGCGGTATGCTGTTTTGCTCGTTCAATATCGTTCCATCTGCCGCCGTCTGAAAAAGAGTCCGGTGTCACATTAAGAATACCCATAATATAACAGTCATTATTTACATCAAATATTCGGTTTCCGATTTTCATAATTTTTACTCCTTATATCAGTTCAGATTAAAGTTCTTCTTTCGGCTGCTCCAGTTACATAATTTCTCCGCCTTGCAGAACAGACATGGACGTGATTTTTTATCCGCTCTGTAAATCAGTCCGGCAAGGTCGTCCTTCTTTGCAGTTTCAGCAGCCCTGTGCTGTGCAATGGCAGCTATGATCTCATTCTGCTCCTGTGTGTCAAATCCGCAGTCCTTTAGTATGTCACCTGCCAGCATTGCACTTGCTTCATCATGGGAAATCCCTTCCAGATATTCAAGATGTCTGCCGATATCATGTAACAGTGCGGCTGCGTAGATAAGTTCCTTTGAAATGTTCAGACTCCGTTCCAGATTTTCAATATATGCCAGTCTTGCAACATCAAGAAAATGGCTTGTATCGTGACCGCAGAAGATACGCTCCTGTTCAAGCTCGTGGATTTTTTCTACGCAGCTGCGCCATAATGCATGACCGCAGATTTTATCGATCCTCTCCATGTGTCATTCTCCTTTCGGAGTATTGCTGTATGACGATTTTCTGTAGTCCATCACAGCATTTTCCGCTTCCCCAAGGAACGAAAGAGAACCGAAAATGATAACAGCATCTTCATCTTCCGCCTGCACCATAATTTTTGAAACTGCCTGCTGTATGCTGTCCGCTGCTTCAACAGAGGGATTTACTGCGGCAACTGCTTCTGCAAGTGCTTTTGCAGGCATTGCCCGTGGATTATCCCTGGTTTCTACTGTTATGATGTGCTCGGCAATGGGGGCTGTAAGCTCAATGACCTTCTGATAGTCCTTATCCTGAAACATACCGAAAATATAGTATAGCTTTTTATCTTTAAAATACAGATTCAGGGAACGCCGCAGTTCCGCTGCCGCTGCCGGATTGTGTGCACCGTCCAGAACAACTGCAGGATTTTTTTGGATTACAGTGAAACGTCCTCTCCATTGAGTATTAAAAAGTCCCTCATAAACCTGCCGGTCAGAAAGTGAAAATCCGATCTTCCGAAGTGCCTCCACAGCCTCCAGCGCCAGTGCCGCATTCTGTATCTGACAGCTCCCTGCAAGGGAAATCACAACGTTGGTCCACGAACGATATGAAAAGGACTGCCGCTCATAACCATAGCATATGTCGCTGATACCTGAAGGGTCAACCATCTGACAGATACAGTTTTTCTTCCGGCAGGTTTCTGTGATGACCTGTTCTGCCCCCTGCTGCTGCGCCGCCGAAACAACAATGGTATCAGGCTTTATTATACCGGATTTCTCAGCTGCAATTTTTTCAGGTGTATCCCCAAGGAGAGCCGTGTGATCCAAACTTATGGAAGATATTATTTCCAGCACTGTTGTGCTGATAACATTTGTTGCGTCCTGTGTGCCTCCGAGTCCGGTCTCCAATACTACAATATCGCATTGCTTTTCCCTGAAATACAGAAAAGCCATTGCTGTTTCCGCTTCAAACAATGTAGGAACATCTTCACTTTTGGTCTTCATTTTTTCTATTGCTTCCGCGATGGCGGTGACGCAAATGGCAAGCGACTCTTTTTCGATCTCTTTTTCGTCCACCTGAATGCGTTCACGATATGAAAACAGCGTAGGAGAAATATATCTTCCGGTTCTGTACCCTGCACCAGTTAAAACAGTTGAAATATATGCCAGTACAGAACCCTTGCCGTTTGTTCCGGAAATGTGAATAAATTTCAGTTCGTCCTGGGGATTTCCAAGCAGATCAAGCAGTGCTCTCATGCGTTCGAGACCGAAAACACTGCCCTTTCCGGAAAGTCCGTTCAGGTAATCTCTCGCTTGTATATAATCCATGCTGCTTTCCTCCGTATTATTGTCTGTATTTATCAGGACGCAAAAAAAGGCGTCCCCCATTGTCTGCGTTCGCCACATAGAGGACACCATATTATTATATCCAGTATGCAGCAGCGGGATGCGGAAACCGAACCGCAAAACATTACGTTTCTTCGTCCTTTCAGCAACTCCCCGTCCAAAAGGCACTTTACGCTCGGTCTACTACTCTGCCAATTTATTTTATCATATCACATTAGAAATGCAATGTCAATAGCGGAATCGAAAACCACTACGATTCTCATAAAACGTACACCGGTCTGACTATAGCTTCCGTTATCAAGCCATGCTTCATTTACCACATCGCAAGCATAGAAGTCAATATAACTATACTGTCATAAGTTTTACACCATCTCAAAAATAAAAGTGCCTGCTGCCGCCTCCGAATCAGCAGTTTTCAGAGCAAAACAAAATCCCCGAAACAGCGTAGTTTCGGGGGTTGAAAAGATATATGATTTGCAAAAAGTTATCTCTTTGAGAAATAAGTGCAGCGTTTTGAAGTGTTTCAGTACTTTGCAGAAATCAGCGTAAATGCTGAGTTTAAATTGCCTTTCGTCCGGTTTTGTACCGGATATTTTTATGCTGATTTGTAACTTTGGACATCAAACGGACATCAGGGACATCAATTTATATATGCGGAGCTGGCTGTTATTCCTGCTCCTTAATTTTATCTTTGAAAGGTTTGCGGCTTATTAAGCCGTCTATATGTTCAAACAAATCTGATTTTATTGGGTTACCCATTGGACTAAGTAAAAAATCTATTCCCTCTCTTCTGGCTTGTTTGGCAGCCGGAACAAAATCACTGTCTCCTGAAACTAATATAATCTGATTAACCTGCTTTTTGAATGCAAGAGATGATATATCAACACCAATACGCATATCAACGCCTTTTTGTTCAAGGTTCATATACATATCATGCTGAGTTATATCTTCAACTTTTAATGTGCCGTTCATAAGCTTTTTAAAGGTTTCATTTTTCAAGTTATAGACAATCTGCTCTTCGCTAAGTCTGCCCATTCGCAAAGCAACCTTTCTAAGCCGTTTTAATTCGTTATAAAATTCCATAGTCCATTTATATTCTTCTGTATCCTTTAAGCGGACAGATTTTTTGGTCAGTGGATTATATACATTTTTGTCTACAGGGGGACAATCATAATAAAAGATTCTGTATAATTGCCTGTTTTCTCTGCCGTCAGAAAGAAGTCTGCAACAATATTCAAATAATTCGTCCGCACGTTCCGCAGGAGTTTTTTCGCCTGTAAAATGCTTTGCTCTTTTCCGATAAAAACCGCCGTCAATAAGTATTGCTGTTTTAACATCATATTTATGTTTTATATGTAATGGTTTCTTTTCTTCCATTTCAACAATCCTCCGGGTAATATAAAAAAGCCCTTAGTCTCGTAAAGCCCCGTATAGTGGGGGAACTACTGCTAAGAGCTCACTTTCATTTTTAAAGTAATCAAAATTGATTACATAATTATTATATGCATTATTCTGAAAAAATGCAACCATGAAAAATGATGATTGTTGTTGTTATCTGTAAGCATTTCTCCGCTTTTCTTCATTTTCCTTTGGTTTTCGCAATTTCAAATTGTTTTGCATTATTTCAAGTTATTTTGCGCTATCCTGCTCCTCCACATACTCCATAATGTCCCCGGGCTGGCAGTTAAGCATTTTGCAGAGTTTTGCAAGGTTAGCAGCATTTATGATTTTATCCTCTCTTATACTTTGGATAGTTCCCTCGCTTAACAGCTTTTCTTTGCGCAAACGGTTAGTATTAT
Source organism: Porcipelethomonas sp. (assembly GCA_051881915.1). Lineage (GTDB taxonomy): Bacteria > Bacillota > Clostridia > Oscillospirales > Ruminococcaceae > Porcipelethomonas. Next base: position 8,119 of record JBJEQV010000084.1, read on the forward strand.
ATCCAGCCGCTTTCAGTTCGGCAAGCACATTAATTTTATATTTAATTGGCATGTAAATCAGCTCCTTTGATGTTGCTTTTGGGAATCGTGTCCCTATTTCCCATTATAAGTATACCACATATTACACCGAAAATCAATGTATAAATTACATATAATTTCGGTGTAAAGTTTGTGTATGTTGCCTATTGAATTACACCGAAAATAGGTGTATAATATAGATACAGTCAAGGGAACACCCCGACTGAATCCCAAAAAGGAGGAACACACCATGTTAAAGGACATCAGAAGAAAGGTCATGCAGATAGCTAACAGATTAGTCGGACAGGGTTACATCAGAGCCAACGCAATGGCAACAGCGTGGAAACTGGTACGTTACAGATCATTAAAAGCGAAAGTCAGCGGTACTTCATTCGATAATCGTCAGAGCGTTCTCCAGCTCCTTTGCAAGTACAATCCGGCTGATATCACAGTCAAGCTTGTCCGTGACCGTCTGAATTCCTTTGACAGCAACGCTGTGGCAGTTACAGCAGCCGTTAAGGGTAAGGTCAGTGCAGTAATAGGCTATCTGCCAAGAGCCATAGCAAGCGTTATAGCCGTCCTTATGGACAAGGGGATTTCAGTCCATGCCGATACACTTTCAATCGTTGGCGGCATGAATGAGCTGGAGAACTACGGGGCGAGAATCCATGTAAAAATATAGTAATAAAATCCGCAGCCGTCAGTGTTCAGGGTGACAGAATAGAGTTTTGTCCTTTTTGTCCTTTCTGTCACGCTATCCCCTAAAATAAAAAATGGAGCAAGAAATTACTCCTGCTCCTTTTGAATATTGTCTCTTTCAATGGTTTCATTGATAGCACGATTAATAAAGCTGTTTAAGGTTTCCCCGTGCATTGCGGCGTGTGCTTTTATTTCGTCTTTTCTCCCTTTGGGTTTTACAGTCAGTTCTATTCTGTCGTAGTTATTTTTTACATACTTATGAACTGCCTTTTGTTGTGCCTTACTTGTTGGAGCCATGTATAACACCCTCTTTCTTTTACTATATTATATCACATTTCGCTATTTACGTAAATAGACATAATGTACATATTTACGTGAATATATTTGTACAAGATATCAATTGATATATTTACGTGAATATGCTATAATATAAACATGGAAAGGAGGTAAAGACAATGGCTAAACCAAAGCCGAAAGGCAAAAAGAAAAGCACTGACAAATCAGTAACACTTCAAAAACTCCTGATAGTCAATGCAATTCTTACACTAATTGGAAAGCTGTTCGAGTTAATCGATAAGCTGACCGATTAAATTAAGGGAGGAAATCCTCCTCCCTTATAAAATAGCATAAATAAAGCCATTTGTCAAGATTATGATTAGTATTATTTTAGATGTGGTCAGCATTATTTTACTGATAGCTGTTATAGTTATCGGAATCAGAAAAAAGTAAAACACAGCGGAGCAGGAGTTCCCGACAGTTCGCCTGCTCCGGAATGTCAAGACATCAAGGAGGAAAAATCAAATGAACAGAACAGACGTACAGTTTACACCGAGAGATCTTGAAGCAATGGGGATAGACGTAAAAACCTTCCTACACTTCCGGAGGCTCTAAAGGCAAAGAAAGAAGCTGACATAGTAGAACAGCAGGACATAGGGTTATATTTAAGCAATCCGGCTCAGTGGGTATTTCAGAACCTGCGCCGCAGACATAGCGGAGAACATTCGGATTTTTTAAACATGGCTTATATTTTCAACTACGGCTACATACTGGGTATCAGAGCGGAGAGAGCAAGAAGAAAAAAGACAGCAAAGCAGCCGTAACGGCTGTTTTTTCTATGTGCAAACGTGGCATTATGTAGTAAATTGTAGTGTTTTTGCGTACTGTTCTTCCAGCTCCTCAATGTATAAACTATAATCTGGTCTTGTCTGATACCATTGCAAACGCCTGAGCTGTTCATGCCGCATATTCTCACGGTAAAGCTGTTTGAGTAACGGCGAACATCTCAGACAGCGCAAGCCTTTAGCCTTATACTGCCGGACACGTTCAATGCTGATTCCCATTTCTTTGGCTATCTGTGGCGTTTTCTTATCCTGAAAATAATATTCGCTGATAACATGATTAACAGGCTCTTTCAGACCGTCAACAGCTTCATGCAGTACCCTGTAATCGTCCTCCAGTTCCACACGTTCAGGAGCGTTTACAGCCGTTTCGTCCGGTATTGTATCGGCAAGGGTAAGCTTTTCGGGTTCGTCTTTATTCAGCGGCATATCAAGGCTTTCGCAGCTGTTCAGTGGTTCTTGTTTCTGCTTTTTGGTACGTTGTCCGGTCAGCTCATTAACCACATTCCTGAACGGATATGAGAGGTAGGCAGTGAACATGTTAC
>JBJEQV010000085.1:0-45474 GCA_051881915.1 Porcipelethomonas sp.
GAGCATACGCCTTTTAAGCGTAGGGTCGAGAGTTCAAATCTCTCATATCTCACCATTAAAACCATAATGAATCAATAAGATTCATTATGGTTTTTTTGTGTTACTGAAAAACTTATAATAAAACAGCCTGTCCTTCGATTTCAGGAACCACTCTCATATTATAATTAAAATAATAGGCACATGCATTTTCCGTAATTTTCCGGTCATTGCATGTGCCTTGTTTATTACTTTAATATTTCATCTTATTCGGAAAGTAACCCGGATCCCCCGCCCCGGGAAATTTAAGACGTTAAAAGAAATAAAAGATTTTTATGCAGTAAATTTTGATTCTGAATCGTTTTATTATTAAAAGAACAAAAAATATGAAACAAATACTGTTCTGAAAGGAGATTAATATTTTGAAAAGTCACATTCTTGCAATTACGCTTTCTGCCCTGTTACTTCTTTCCGGATGCAGCAAATCAGCTGACTCCGGAACAGACACTGGGTCAGCGGATATCAGTGTACAAAACACTAAAGAAGAAAACTCATCATCAGCAGATGATCATATATACATAAGCTGTCTTTATAACACATACAAAACAGGTTTTATAACCGGAACAGAGACACAGATGTATCTTGATTTTGAATCAATGGAAAAGACCGTACTTTGCGCCAAGCCAAACTGTACACATCAGAGTCTGGACTGTACAGCAAGAATTATCGGAGAAACACCGATAATATTTAACGATTATATTTACTTCTTTGATAAAAAAAGCGGAGTAAATGAAACTGCTGACGGCAGGGAATTTTACATAGATACAAAGCTGAAACGTATTTCGCTGACAACATCTGAAATTGAGGAAGCTGCAAAGTTTACTGATTGCTCGCCGAATGAAGGCGGAGGCTGTGTTATTTCAGGAAATATGTTGTATTTTTGCGGAGATGATTTGAACCCGATTGCTGATGATTTCGGAAATATATGTTCCTCCAATGCAGGCGGAAAGCATTTTATTTGCGGCATCGATCTAAAAACAGGCGAATACACAAATTACGGCAGTATTTATGACGGCGACAAACAGTTTGAGGAGGCTGCAAATTCAAGTACATCTAAGATAATCGGCTGTTATAATTCAAAAATATATATAGAATACAGCTTTATGAAAGAAAAAATCAGCAATGAAGAAATTGAAAGCAAAGACCCCCGTGAGTATTTTACTGTTCTGAATTTCGAGTTTGATACGGCTTCTCATACATTGTCCGAAAGCAGCCTTCCGCCACCGTCTTATATGGACAGCGATACTTATGCTTACAGCAACTATCCCGAAAATTCAAGCACAGTTATCGACAAAGGCGAAACCTATACTATTGACGGTGTTGACGTCGGACTTTTCGGAAGAGTATTTAACTGCAAGCTGTTTATGTATGACAGCTGGTATGATATTGCCGACGGTTCAGAACATAGTCTTGGCAAATACGAAAACTGGGAGGTACTGACGGTTTATGATGACTGTTATGTGCTTATCAGCGAAAACAGAAATGATTTTGTGAAACTGACCGAAGAAGAACTGCTTGCACTTTAAGGGGGATAATATGAAAAAAACAAAACTACTAAGCACTGTCTGCACTTTAGCTTTTTTATTCACAGCCTGCGGCAATAAAAACAGTGAAAATACAAATCAGTCCGCCAGCAGTGAACCGATTTATGTACACACTTCCCGCAACTGCTATGATGACGGAATGATATATTATAACAATAAAGCAATGTATTATGATTATGAAACAGGAGAAAGCGCACCTCTTTGCGCAAAACCAAACTGCAGTCATACAGTTTCAGGCTGTATTGCAAATATAGTTGGTGAATGTCCGGTAATGTTTAATGATTATTTATACTTTTTTAATTCGGTGCAGGATATAAGGGAAACCGGTGACAGCAGGAAATTTTATATTGACTCAAAATTGTGCCGTGTTTCACTTGATTCTTCAGAAGTTGAAACTGTTGCGGAATTTACAGACAGCGCTCCCCATGACTGCGACGGCTGTGTAATTTATAATAATGAACTATACTTTACTGCATCAGACATGAACCCTCAGACTGATGATTACGGTATGATATACAGTTCAACTTCCGGCGGAGAACACTATATCTGCGGAATTGATCTTAAAACAGGAGAATACACAAACTACGGCATTATATACGACGGAGATAAGCAGTATGAGGGTGCTGCACATTCAAGCAGTCCTATGATATCCGGTTTTTATGACGGAAAAATATACATAAATTACAGCTTTTGCAAGGAGCTTATGACAGGCAATGAAAGCGCACAGGAAAACTTTGACCCCCGTGATTACTTCACTATGCTCTGCTTTGAATTTGACCCGGAAACAAAGGAAATCAAAGAAAGTCCCCTTCCCTATTCAGCGTTTGCAGATAAAGATTCATACGTTTATTATGACTCGCAAAAAGATAAATCTGTTGTTATTGATAAAGGGAAAACTTATGAATTTGACTGTGATGTGGAAATAAATGCGTCATTTATCAATAATAAGCTCTTCAATTTTCATGAGCAAAGCTGGTATGATTTATCAGATATGTCTGATCACAGTATGGGAGAATACGATGATTATCATGTTGTTGATTATTATGACAAGGACAAAAGCTATATTCTTACAGATTATAACGGAAAAATAGTGAAACTTGCGGAAGAAGAACTGCTTTGATTTAAGAGGTGACACAATGAACAGACTTGAACTTGAAAAGATAAACAAGCATTACGGCAAAAGGAAACAGGCACTGTGCGATTTCAGCTTTACCTTTACAAACGGAATTTACGGGCTGTTAGGTCCCAACGGTGCTGGAAAATCCACACTAATGAACATTATCACAGACAATCTTCTGCCAGACAGGGACGGCGGTAAAATCCTGTGGAACGGCGTGGAAACGATAACGCTCAAGGAAAAATTCCGCAGTCGGTTAGGGTTCATGCCACAGCAGCAGAATTTATATGAAAGCATGACGGCGCATACATTCCTCAATTACATTGCTGCACTGAAATGTCTTGATAAAAAATCTGCGGCAAAGGAGATTCCGGAGATAGTGGAGCGTGTGGAGCTGACCGACAGTCTTGATAAAAAAATGGGCGGTTTTTCAGGCGGTATGAAACAAAGGGTACTGATTGCGGCAGCACTGCTGGGAAATCCCGACCTTATAATTCTGGACGAGCCGACAGCCGGTCTTGACCCTAAGCAAAGAGTTATAATACGAAATATGGTGTCCGATTTAGGAAAGGACAAGATAATTATTATATCGACTCACATTGTTTCGGATATTGAAACTATTGCCAAAGAGATACTGTTTATGAAAGAAGGTCATCTCATTGACAGAGGTACTGTTGAGGAGCTTACCGAAAAGGTTCAGAGCGATGAAAAAACTCTTGAAAATCTGTATATGCAGTATTACGGGGAGATGCGCAAATGAGAATTTTCACAACAGAACTCAGAAAGCTTTTGTGTAATATAATATTCCTGCTTATAACTGCGGCAGTTTTGGTATTGAACGCATACCTTATGTTTAAAGCGGCAAATTCGGGAGAAACGACACCATCAGACTATACTCAGATATTCTCGGAAATTGAGAGCATGACCGACAGTGAAAAGCTTGAATGGCTTGACAAAGAACTGAACAATTTTTCCGGTGAGCGTCTTTACAGCTGGGATGTAATCTCCGAACTGCATGAGGAATGTGCAGGTATTGTGGGATATAAGGATTACATTGAAAATATCAGATCACAGGCAGAATCCATGACAAGTATGTCTGTTTTTGCAAAACCTGATACATTCAACTACCGCAGCATTGTGAAAACTCCGCCCGCTTATGAAAATATGCAGGACGTTCAGCCGGTGTTTGACATTTCAAAAGGAATAATTCTTGCAACAGACAATAATTTTACTGATATTCTCTGCGGATTTATTCTGCTGTCTGCGGTAATGTCACTGATGATCTCCGACCGTGAACTGGGAATGTCAGGACTTCTCTTTTCTCTGAAAAAAGGCCGCGGTCATCTTATGCTTGCCAAAACAGGAGTGCTTGCCGCTGTGGTTTTCGGAGCAGTACTGCTCATATATGCTGAAAACTTAATTATCTCCGAATATCTCTACGGACTGGGCGACTTGTCAAGACCAGTTCAGTCGCTGAGCGGTTTTATCGGCTGTAATCTGAAAATAAGTGTTTTTGGTTATCTTATCCTATACATTATTTTTAAATTTGCTGCAATTTTCACCGTAGGAGCGGTTCTGTCTCTGATTGCAGTAAATACGAAAAATATTGTATCATTTTATGGAATTTCAGCGGTTATACTGACAGCTGAGGGCATTGCATACATCAAAATTCACCCGCTTTCAGTTTACAGCATTTTCAGATACATTAACCTTATTTCGTTTACAAAGGTAAACGAGATTTTCAGCAGTTACAGGAATATAAACTTCCGGGAGTATCCCGTCCCACTGATTCCGGCTTCTGCTGGTGCGGTTGCAGTAATTTCTGTCATCTGTGTTAGTCTGTCCGCATTGCTGTATGCAAAAAAGCGAAAGCTTGAATTCAGAAAATTAAGTATCAGATTTAAGACCGGGAAATCAGACAGAGTTCATTCAAGAATTTATTATACACTTTATAAGTCGCTTATCTTGCAAAAGGGGCTGATTGTAATAATTGTCTTTTTTGCTGTTGCCGGATTTATGAGTGAAGGTTTCATAAAGCAGTATGACGTTGCCGATGTTTACTACGAGTATTACACACAGCAGCTTAAGGGCGAGATTACGCAGGAAAAGCTTGATTTTATTGATAGTGAATCAAAGCGTTTTGAAGAAATACAGACAAAAATTGATAAGCTTAGTCAGAACGGCTATTCCTCAGAGCTTAATGAACTTTATAAAGAGCTTGCGCCCAGTCTTGGATTTTATATGTTAAAAGACCGTGTTGATAAAATTAAGGATATTGACGGTGCACAGATTTTTTATGATACCGGCTATAAGCGTGCCCTTGGGATTGCAGGTTATGATGATGATATGAAATACGCTCTTGCAGCGGTTTTGCTGTGTATTTTTCTTATTTCACCACTTGCGGCAAATGACAGAAAATACCGAATGGAAAGTGTAATCAATTCCACTAAATCAGGCAGAACAAGTTATATCCGCAGGAGTCTTATTATATCTGCACTTTATGGTTTATTTGCAGCACTGCTCTGGATAATTCCATATGCCGTTACAATTTTCAGATTTTACTGCGGCAGCGGACTTTCAGCCTCAGTACGCAGCATAGCCGATTTTGCAGAACCGCCTGTAAATATGACAGTTTTTCAGCATATCATTATGATTTGCATACTGAGAACTGTTTTTGTGATTATTTCGTCATGGATAATGCTGTATATTTCTTCAAAATGCAGAAATACGGCGTCTGCGGTGCTTATAAATTTTGCGGTTTTTGCTTTACCGGTAATTGTTTATCTTCTTGGAGCAAAGTTCACGGTAAATCTGGGATTCAATCCATTTTTAAGTGTAAATGTGCTGTTCAATGACTTTTCAGTAATACAGATCCTTATTCCTGCTGTCACTGCTGTTTTAATTGCAATATTTAATACGTTACTGATCATTTATGAAAAGTCAATAAATAAAAAATCATCTGATTTGAATCATACAAATCCGATATAAGACCGGAAGTCAAGGTAATACAGTTCCCGGTCAAAAATTGTCTTTGATGAGAATTTAACGGACAGATAAATAGTATTGAAAAAAGAATTAAGATCAATTTTTCACCTCTGCCGCAAGCTTCACCTTATACCCCTCAATATCAAAATGGGTTATTTCACTGATTCCGACAACACCCTTTCTGACATTTTCTCATAATTCAGGTACAGAATTACTAATGGGCGTAACAGAACCAATGCCCGTTATCACAACTCTTTTTTCGTAAAAATCATTTCTTTTCTCTGTTTTAAGCTTTTTTGGATTTGCCGCTGATATTAAGGATTATTATTGCTGTAAATATAAGCAGCATTCCGAATATTTTTACAAAAGTCATTTTTTCGTGGAAAAACAGTACCCCCGCCACTGCGGCAACAAATGGTTCAATCGTTGCAAGAATAGATGCTTTCCCGGCATCCGTTCCTTTAAGACCTTTGGTATACAAAAGAAACGGTGCAACAGTACTGAAAACGGCAAGGGCAAGAGTGGACGCAATGCCTTTTACCGATAAAATAAGGGTTATCTGTGAAACCACTCCTGAGAGCGGAACGGCAAATACAGATGCCATAATAAATGTATATGCAGTTATAGTAACTGCATCATATTTGGGAACAAGATACTTTCCGAATATGCTGTACAGCGCATAACCCAGACCGGCTCCGAGTCCGAGCAGTATTGCTTTAAGTGACAAATGCTCTTTTCCCGAAAATGCTCCGGTTACAAAAACAAGTCCGGAAAATGTGAGTATAAGTGCAAGCAGTTTCTTTCTTGTTATCTTCTCTTTGAAAAGTATCATGGATATTATCATTACAAATACAGGGGCTGTGTACAGCAGTAAAGCCGGAACAGCTGCACCACCTATTACCTCTATAGCCTCAAAGTAGCAGAAATTGAAAAATATAATGCTGCATACTCCTGTACCGAAAAAAAGCGGCAGGTCTTTCAGCTTTATTTTAAGTTTTGATTTATCCTTCAGCAAAAGAAATATAACAAGAATAACCGCTGAGAAAAAAACTCTGACGGATACGACCTGCATTGAATTCAAGCCCATTTTCTGCAGCTGGGTTACGAACAGGGAAATGATGCCCCATAATATTCCTGCCATTATAATATACAGTGAATTTCTGATATAAATCACGCTCCTTTATAATAAGTTAATTCTGTCTGATGATTTATATAGTTATCTTTTCAGGAGTTGACCTTATATATGCACAAATATGATCGGCAAGTTCATCCAGTTTCATTGAAATGATGTTTACGCACAGATAGTAATACTGCGGATTTCCCCATTCATCAGAAAAATAAAAACAGGCAGATACTTTTTAAAGGTATCTGTCTGTTTTGCTTTCACAGCAGGCTGTACAGTTTTTATAAATGAGTACATTTTATCCGGCTAAATATTTACTGCATCCAAGACGCTCCTGCGCATTTTTTACTCTTTCATGTTCCGGAGGGTCAATTCCCTCAAGTGCATACTTTATACCAAGATTATCCCACTTGAATTTTCCCAGAGTGTGATAAGGCAGTACTTCTACCTTTTCAACATTTTTAAGACTGCTTATAAATTCGCCCAACGCATCAAGATCTTCATCAAAATCACTGTTTTCCGGCACAAGAACATGTCTTATCCATACCGGCTTGCCGATATCAGAAAGGTATTTTGCAAGGTCAATGATATTGTCATTTTCAAATCCTGTGATATTCTTATGACGTTCCGGATTAATTTCTTTCAGGTCAAGAAGCAGCAAATCTGTATATTTCATGAGTTCCTCAAACTTTGAGAAAAAAGGTTCTTCTCTTGTAAACGGATTACCCGCAGTGTCAATAACTGTATGAATCCCCTGTTCCTTTGCCTTTTTCATAAAATCAATCAGAAAGTCGATCTGCAGCAGAGGTTCTCCTCCGCTGACAGTAATACCGCCGTCCTTTCCCCAGTAAGCCTGATATCTTAATGCCTGTTTCAGAAGCTCATCAGCAGTTTTTTCCGTACCGCCCGTGAGACTCCATGTATCGGGATTGTGACAGTATTTGCATCTCATTTTACACCCCTGCAAAAAAACAATAAACCTTACACCCGGGCCGTCAGCTGCGCCGAAACTCTCCCAGGAATGAATTTTTCCTGTAATACTCAATTTAACATCCCCTTTTTATAAATTATGCCTCCCCTTTAAAGGAGAGGCATAATTATTATATACATTATATGCAGTTAAATCACATTGACTTATGGCAAGTTCTTGAGATAACATCCATCTGCTGTTCACGTGTAAGATCGATAAACTTAACAGCGTAACCGGAAACACGGATTGTGAAGTTTGCATATTCTTCCTTTTCCGGATGTTCCATAGCGTCGATAAGCTTTTCTGTACCGAATACGTTAACATTAAGGTGATGAGCACCCTGATCAAAATAACCGTCAAGAGTGTTAACAAGATTTGTGATTCTCTCTGACTCATTATGGCCAAGAGTGTCAGGGCTGATTGTCTGTGTATTTGAAATACCGTCAAGTGCCCATTCGTAAGGAATCTTAGCTGTTGAGTTCAGTGAAGCCAGGAGACCATTCTGCTCAGCGCCGTAGCTTGGGTTAGCACCCGGAGCAAACGGAGCGCCTGCCTTACGTCCGTCAGGAAGTGCACCTGTTGCCTTACCGTATACAACATTTGATGTAATTGTAAGGATAGATGTTGTAGGCTCAGAATTCCTGTATGTGTGTCTTTTCTTGATCTTAGCAAGGAAGGACTTGAGAATCTGGAGACCGATCTCATCAGCTCTGTCATCGTCATTACCGTATCTCGGGAAGTCACCTTCAACCTCATAGTCAACAACGATACCCTGTTCGTTACGTACTGTCTTTACCTTAGCATACTTGATAGCTGAAAGTGAGTCTATAACATGTGAGAAGCCTGCAATACCTGTTGCAAATGTTCTTCTGACGTCTGTATCGATAAGAGCCATTTCAGCTGCTTCATAGTAGTACTTGTCGTGCATATACTGGATAAGGTTAAGTGTATTTACATAAAGTCCTGCAAGCCAGTCCATCATTACGTCATACTTCTGCATAACCTCATCGTAGTCAAGATATTCAGATGTGATCGGCTGATACTGAGGACCAACCTGAACGAATGACTTTTCATCAACACCGCCGTTGATAGCATAAAGGAGACATTTAGCAAGGTTTGCACGAGCGCCGAAGAACTGCATTTCCTTACCTGTCTGTGTAGCAGATACGCAGCAGCAGATCGAGTAATCATCACCCCATACAGGCTTCATTACATCATCGTTCTCATACTGGATCGAGCTTGTTTTGATAGAAATATCAGCAGCATACTTCTTGAATGTTTCAGGAAGTGCAGATGAATAAAGAACAGTAAGGTTCGGTTCCGGTGAAGGACCCATATTTTCAAGTGTATGCAGGAATCTGAAGTCACTCTTTGTAACCATGTGACGTCCGTCAACACCGATACCGGCAACTTCAAGTGTAGCCCATACCGGGTCACCTGAGAACAGTTCATTGTATGACGGGATTCTTGCAAACTTAACCATTCTGAACTTCATTACCATATGGTCGATAAGTTCCTGAGCCTCAGACTCTGTAAGAGTGCCTGCTGCAAGGTCACGCTGAATGTATATATCAAGGAATGTTGATACACGGCCGACAGACATAGCAGCACCGTTCTGTGTCTTGATCGCAGCAAGATAACCAAAGTAAAGCCACTGAACAGCTTCCTTTGCATTCTTTGCAGGCTGTGAAATATCATAGCCGTAAATTTCTGCCATCTTCTTCATGCCGTGAAGAGCCTTGATCTGATCAGAAAGCTCTTCTCTCTGACGAATAACTTCATCAGTCATTGTTCCGTCGCCGCAGTTAGCCTTGTCATTTTCCTTTTCCTGAATAAGGAAGTCAATACCGTAAAGAGCAACTCTTCTGTAGTCGCCTACGATACGTCCGCGTCCGTAAGTATCAGGAAGACCTGTGATGATGTGGCTGCGGCGTGCAGCTCTTATTTCAGGTGTGTAAGCATCAAATACACCCTGGTTATGTGTCTTGTGGTATTCTGTGAAGATCTTGTGCAGTTCAGGATTTGGTGTATAACCATAGTTTGTACAAGCCTCTTCTGCCATCTTGATACCGCCGAATGGCATGAAAGCTCTCTTTAAAGGCTTGTCTGTCTGAAGACCTACTACTTTTTCAAGATCCTTCATTGATTCGTCTATATATCCCGGGCCATAAGCTGTAAGACCTGTTACGATCTCAGTTTCACAATCGAGAACGCCGCCCTTTGCTCTTGCTTCTTTCTGAAGCTCCTGAAGTCTGCCCCAAAGTTTGTCTGTTGCTTCTGTTGGTCCTGCAAGGAATGATTCATCGCCGTCATAAGGTGTATAATTTCTCTGGATAAAGTCACGTACATTTACTTCCTCACGCCACTTGTTGCCTTTGAAACCACTCCACTGTTCAAAATCAGTCATAATTAAATTACCTCCTGTTATATTTAAGTACCAGACTCAGAGCTGACACTTATACTTTAAAAATATGTTAAGAAAATACACTTTTGGTAAAATCATATATTTCTTTCACCATTCATGCATTTTCATTACATCAGTTTCACATATAATTAGTAGTCATTACTAACTATCTTTATTATAGCACACTTTCTATAAAAGTCAATAGCTTATGTACATAAATTCGATAAAAATATCAGATTATTTTTATTGTCATTTCAAGAAAGCTGCAGAGCAAAATAAAAATTGTCTTTTCAAAATATTATTGTACCAAATTTATATATTATTGTCAAGCTTTCAGATATAAATTTATTTAAAAATAACAATAACCATAATTATTATTAATATTTCCGGGCTGAACCTTATGCCAATACACTCAGATAACCGGAATCAGGCTGAAACCGGTCAAATTGCAGAAAATACTTTTTGTAACTTTTAAATTTCAAAATCAAGACAGCTTCTGAGACTTGTATATGGTCTGACCTTATCGTCTGCAACCTTAACATGTTCAGGATGATTTGCATACGCCTTTAATGCCGCAATATCTTCAAACGTAGAATCCAGCATAAGATCTGCCGTTGAACTGTCAAGCCGTCCGGTAGTAACTTTAATATCTGTAAGTCCCGGTATTTTACCCATAAGGCCTTCAAGTCCCTTTTTTATTTCGTACTTTACCTCTTCCTTCTCAATTTCCGAAAGATCATCCCTTAAAGTCCATAAAATAATATGTTTTACCATCTGAACTCTCCTCCTTTAATATTGTATATCATTGCTTACCGGCAATTTTATATTCGTCACCGTCACGATAATAAGGACACTGTCTATAATGCCCCTGCACAAATCTTGCATACTCATCTTCATCAAGATTCATTTCACAGACATAACATTCCCATTCTTCATCATACATATTGTACGCACAGGTATCACAATTGTTCATTGATTTCATCTCCTGCTGTGAAGTCTCAATTTATTCTGCAAACACGACATAATTTTCTTTCCTGTCTGCAGCTTCAGGCTCTTTTCCGTCTGCATATCCCAGTATGCAGTGTCCAATACCTTCATAGTCACCTTCTATGCCGAGAGATCTCAGAATTTCTTTTCCCTCGTCACTTTCAAATTCTTCCTTTGCCCGATGTATCCAGCAGCTTCCGATTCCAAGTTCATGCGCTGCAAGCATAAGATTACCCATAACCAGACTGCCGTCATAAATATATGTTGGTCTTGACTTATCAGCTAAAACTATCAGAACAACAGGTGCGCCATAAAAAGGATCACTGTCAGTTCCCATAATTTTCGCATTCATAGCCGAAAGCCTGTCCCGAAGCAGCTTGTTTGTGACTGCAACTATAACCGGCGACTGCATTCCTCTGCCGGTTGCAGCATAAGAACCTGCTTCGGCAATTTTTTCAATAATCTCTTTCGGAACCATGTCAGGCTTATACTTTCTTATGCTCCTTCTCGTGATCATGTTCTCAATTGCATTTCCCATAAAAACTCCGCTTTCTGTCTGAAGCTTTGATTTCTGATCAAAGGCTCCGGATTCACTCTTAAAAATATTTTTCCACACAAAAACCGGCCCTAAAGACCGGTTTTTCAATCAGAATTTATTTATTGCAGTTAAGGAAATCAGAACCGGTTTTACCCTTTACAAATTCGAGGACATCTGAATTGTATCCGAATCTGAACAGACACGCTACAAATCCCGGATTATTTTTAACATCAAATTTCACTGTAACTGTATCACCCGGGTTGCCGCTTACATTCTCAGCCATAATTTCAAAATTACCGCCGTTCTTGAAAGAGTTCGGCACTGCTTCAGATCCGACAACGACAGATCCGTCTACACCGGTCATGCCTGAAATAGTCTTGCCTTCATAATTAGCAAAATCCATCCATTCAATTGTAATCGGATATGTACCGTTAGGAGCATCTTCCTTTATCTTAAAGGTAGCTGTAATATACTCTCCGTCAAACACAAAATCCTTTTTCTTTGAAAGATCCATCCAGAACACCTGATATGTTTCCGTTTTGCCGGCAGCAGGTGTTTCTGAGCCATTTTGATTGTCAGATGGATTCTCTGAACCCTGTGAATCATCACCGGGAACAAAAATAGTATCTGTTGATTCAATTTCCTCAATGTCTATTAATGAAGAAGAATCGCCTGCATTGTTTCCGGACTGAGAGTCAGATGAGTTTCCGTTTTGAGAACCGCCGTTGGCTCCTGACTGAGAGTCAGATGAATTTCCGTTCTGTGAACCGTTATTGTTTGCAGCCTGTGAATCCCCTCCGGTTTCTCCTCCGATGATCTGCTCAACTGCATCCTGACCGTCTTCGCCATCGGTAACAGGTGTAAATTCAAGCTCATGCTTCATAAGCTGTTCCACTTCTTCAGAAGAAAATGTTTCCTGAACCTTAATCTGTCCGTTAGCAGCAGCATTTCCGCTGTTTTCCGAATTGTCATTATCGGCACACGCAACAGCTGAAAGCGACATTGCACATATCAGGCTGATTGCTATAAGCTTCTTTTTTATATTCATTTTAATATCTCCTTACATACTATTGTATAAGCTATATTATACACTAAGCACAAATCAATGTCAAGCATATAATTGTGAAAATTTACTGAAAATCAATTCTTCAGCATATTGTTTACTGCACTGAACAAAGCCTTGAGTGAGGAATCTATTATATCTGTTTCTATTCCGACTCCCCAGAATGATTTGCCTGTATCATCTGTAATTCCCACATATGAAACTGCCTTTGAAGTATCCCCCTGTTCCATTGCATGTTCTGTATATGTATGCAGATCATATTTTATTCCAAGGATCTTCATGAGTGCGCTGCTTACTGCATTGAGTCTGCCGTTGCCGTGAGCCTTTTCGCTGAGAATCTTTCCGTCCCGTTCAATGGTAAGCTCAGCGCCGATACCGTTCTGCTGGGTATAGTGTGCCTCTCTGAAGGCAACCGGAGACTGGATATTTATAAAATTCTCAGTGAATATGTCAAATACTTCTGACGGCATAAGTTCTCTGTGGGCATTATCAGAAACATGCTTTACCATGTATCCGAAGGGTTCTCTCATTTTCTGCGGCAGATCAAGTCCGAACTGCTGTTCGAGAATATAGCCGATACCGCCCTTACCCGACTGGCTGTTTATTCTGATAACATCTGCTTCATACTGACGTCCCACATCCTCAGGATCGATCGGAAGATAAGGTACCGTCCAGTGCTTGCAGTTCTTTTCCCTGCGCCACTTCATTCCCTTTGCAATCGCGTCCTGATGAGAACCGCTGAATGCCGCAAACACAAGCTGTCCGCTGTAAGGCTGACGTTCGTATACCCGCATTCCGGTTATTCTCTCATAAATCTCGACAGCTTCAGGCATGTTTTCAAAATCAAGCTCCGGATCAACTCCCTGTGAAAACATGTTCATAGCAAGAGTGATAATATCAACATTTCCTGTTCTTTCACCGTTTCCGAACAAAGTTCCCTCTATCCTGTCAGCACCTGCAAGGAGTCCCATTTCGCTGTCCGCAACAGCACAGCCCCTGTCATTGTGGGGATGAAGGGAAACAATTACGTTTTCGCGGCAGAGCAGATTATCGCACATAAATTCAACCTGATTTGCATAAACGTGAGGCATGGAATGTGAAACTGTTACCGGAAGGTTAATGATGACCTTATTGTCTTCGTCAGGCTCCCATATCTTTATAACCTCATTGCAGATCTCCAGAGCAAAATCCATTTCCGTTCCGGTAAAGCTTTCCGGCGAATACTCAAAAAGATATCTGCCGCTTGCTTTTTCTCTGTACTGCTTACAGAGCTTTGCACCCTCAATCGCAATATCAATGATCTCTTTTTTCTCACGTCTGAAAACCTGTTCTCTCTGGGCAACAGACGTTGAATTATAGAGGTGAACGATCACGTTTTTTGCACCCTCCAGAGCCTCAAAAGTTTTCTTTATTATATGTTCTCTGGACTGAGTCAGAACCTGTATCGTAACATCATCAGGAATCATATTTTTCTCAATGAGAGTGCGGCAGAACTCATATTCCGTTTCAGATGCTGCCGGAAATCCGATCTCAATTTCCTTGAATCCGATCTTAACGAGATACTTGAAAAACTCCAGTTTTTCTTCGAGAGTCATCGGGTTTATAAGAGCCTGATTTCCGTCTCTGAGGTCAACGCTGCACCATATCGGCGCATGATCCACATAGTCCTTCTGTGCCCATCTCATAGGTGCATTTTCAACCGGGAAATACTGTCTTGTGTACTTTTCAAAATTTTTCATAGTTTTCATCCTTTCTGTATGTGTTGTCAGGAATGCATTGGCAAATAAAAAAGCTTCACCTCTTTAAAATTTAAGAGGTGAAGCATAAACTCCACGGTACCACTCTTGTTGGTATAAAAATACCCACTCACCCGCATCCGACAATGCGTTTCTCTGTAACGGGAGAACCCGTTTGCGCCTAATTGCCAAAGCTTTCAGCGAACTGCTCAGGGAGGAGTTATGACTGTTTCGTATTACTGCCTTACACCGGCCGGCAGCTCTCTGAAAATAATCCGCAGCTTTATTTCCCATCATTGCATTTGAAATTTATATTATTATAATACAGCAACTGATCTGATTTGTCAAGGGGTTTTACAAAATTTATTTCAGTTCCACAATAGTGACCCCGTTCTCGCCCTCACCGTAAAGTCCTGTACGGAAGCTTTTGACCTGCTTCATGGATTTAAGCCGTCTGTGAACAGCTTCACGGAGAACACCTGTACCCTTGCCGTGGATTATCGTGACCATGGAGATTCCCGACATAACGGCGCTGTCAATAAACGCCTCCATTTCATAAACGCCCTCGTCAGAGCTTCTTCCTCTTATGTCAAGCTCCATTGTCCCCCTGCGTTCCATTTTACCGCGCACATTTTTAGTAGTAACAGGCTTGCTTCTGAAGGTAACCTTTTCAGGTTCAAGAAGTCTCAGTTTCAGAATATCCACCTTCGTTTTCATGATGCCCATCTGAACAAATACGCTTCCGTTTCCGTCAGGCTCGCCGCACACAACGCCTTTTTTGTCAATATCCACAACATAAACATGATCACCCTTTTTGAGCTTTCTGGGAAGAGTATAGCCCTCATTATTCTTTTCTGTGATCGGATTTGCAGTATCATACATTTTATTGAAACGCTGTCTGCTTCTTGACTTTGCGTCAGCATATTTACCTGAAAACTCTGCCCTGTCCTTTTCCTTCTTTATCGTTTCAAGCTCATCAATCAGAGCATTGGATTCAGCCTTTACGCTTTCAATTATGCTCATCGCCTGAAGTCTTGCCTGTTCAAGCTGATTTTCCCTGTCCTTCTCCTGACGTACAAGCTCATCTTTAAGCTTCTGCTCCGTTTCCGCAGCTTCACGTCTCAGCCTTTCAAGCTCTGCATTTTTCTGTTCAAATTCACGCCGTGCCTGTTCAAGCTGTTCTACGACCCTTTCAAAATGCTGATTTTCTTCGCTGACGCGTTTTTTTGCTGAATCGATTATATCCTCCGGCATGCCAAGAGAAAGCGAGATTGCAAAAGCGTTGGATTTACCCGGAGAACCAGTAATAAGTCTGTATGTGGGTCTGAACTGCTCAATATCAAATTCACAGCTTGCATTTTCAACATCCGGTGTTTCAATGGCGTATATTTTAAGCTCATGATAGTGAGTTGAAACCATAAGCTTTGCCCCCTGCATTTTCAGGCGCTCAATAACAGAAACAGCAAGAGCCGCACCCTCAACAGGGTCAGTTCCCGAGCCAAGTTCGTCAAGAAGAACAAGTGAACTTTCATCTGCAGTTTCAATAATTTCAATGACCTTATTTGTATGGGACGAAAAAGTCGAAAGACTTTGCTCAATACTCTGATTGTCACCGATATCGGCAAGAATATGTCTGAACACCGAAACACGGCTGCCGTCCGAAACAGGTATCATCAGTCCGCACATAACCATTGCAGAAAGCAGACCTGCTGTTTTCAAAGATACAGTTTTACCGCCCGTATTCGGACCGGTTATAATAAGCGTGCTGTACTCCTCTCCGAGAGATATGTCAACAGGCACGGCTTTTTCTCTGTCGATCAGCGGATGCCTTGCCTTTACAAGCCTGAGCTTTCCGTCACAGGTTATTTCCGGTGCGCATGCTCTCATTTCAGCTCCAAGATTTGCCTTTGCAAAGTACAGATTCAGTTCTGTACATGTTTCATATCCGGAAATGATCTCCTCGCTGAATTCTCCGCATTCGCGGCACAGCTCGGTAATAATCCTCTCGATCTCCTCCTGCTCCTGTCCCTCAAGCATTCTGATATCATTATTTGCCTCCACGACAGCCATAGGCTCGATGAAAACAGTCTGTCCGGTCGCGGACGCAGAGTGGACAATACCCTGAATTTTTCCCCTGTGTTCAGATTTGACAGGAAGAACAAAACGCCCGTCCCTCATAGTCACGATATTTTCCTGAAGTGCCTTCTGAACGCTTTCGCTCCTTATCATCTTATCAAGAGTTTCCCTGAGCTTTGCACCTGCACGGTTTATCTTCCGTCTTATTGCAGCAAGTTCCGCACTTGCACTGTCCGCTATCTCCTCCTCGGAAACAATGGAACGATCAAGCTTTTCATACAAATATTTGTTCGGATGCAGATTAGAAAACAGATAGTCAAGATCTGTCTGCACATTTTCACAGTGTCCGTACCAGTCTGACAGAGCAGTAATCTGACTTAATATCTGCTTTATTTCAAGCAGTTCCTTCAGGGATATTCTGGCTCCAGAAGCCGCCCTTCTCAGAGATGCACTGACATCCTTTATATTGTAAAACGGCGGAGTACCGAACTTTACCGCCAGATCAAACGCATGGGAGGTCTTGTCCATTTCACGGCATACTGTGTCATAGTCCGTGCATGGCTCAAGCTCCAGCGCCATCTTTCTCGTTCTGTCATTAGAAGTCTTTTCCGCAAGCATTGACAGAACCTTATGTAGTTCAAGTGTTTTATAATATTTATTCATAATCAATCAATTCCCAGTGACTTGTAAAAGTCAAGTGTTTTAAATTCTCTTCCTAAATGTATCAGCAGATAACGTTCCGTAAGCTGCTGAAGCTTTTTCATATTCTTCTCCGAAAGCTTAAAATTAAAAAGTCTGTTGAAATCTGAAAAAACAATATGCCGCAAAGCGTAAACGACCGATTTGCTCATTCTTATCTGCGTATCGTCATATGATCCGCGGAAACAGCCGGAACAGTAAAGCTTAGTACTTAAAAGGTCAAAGCACATATACTCAGAAATATATGACATGCATACAGGGCAGCAGACAATATCCGGCATCATTCCGATCTCCGTCATAAATCTCATTTCAAAAATACATTTTAAAAATCCGCAGCTTCTTTCGCCGTTTGAAAGGAAATGCAGGATATTCAGAATAAGACGCATAATATCTTCTTTCTGCTCATGCTGCCCCGCAACATAACTTACTACCTCTGCCATATAGCTTACAAGCGCTATCCTGTCCAGTTCCTCTCTTATCCCGTAAAAAAGGCGGATCGGCTCACAGCTGTCAAGAAAATAGCGGCCCTTGTCAGACCGCACAGAAAACTCAGAGTAAGAGAAAAGCTGACTCCCTCCTGAGTTTTTTCCGTTTATTTTCTGACCGCCGCGCACAGAAATTTCTATAACTCCTCTTTCCGTTGTAAAAACATGAATAAACTTGTCGCTTTCACCAACGGGATATTCCCTGAGGACTACCCCCTTCAGGGTGATTATTTCCATTGCGTTCACCGTCCCTGCGGTCAATACCGCTCACCGCATTTTTATATTCAAGATAATCGCTTATCTTTCCGCTCATCATAAATTTTTCCCATATTTCTTCTTCGTTCATAATATCACCGCCGAAATTTATTTCCAATAAAATTATTTCCCGGCACGGCAGAATTTATAATTTGAAAACTATGGGAATTATTTTTCCGTAAGTCCGAAGCTTCTTATAAGACCTTCCCTGTTACGCCAGTCCTCCTTGACCTTTACCCAGCATTTGAGGTTTACCTTTATTCTGAAAAACTCCTCAAGCTCCTGCCTTGAAAGAGAAGCCGCCTTTTTAAGCATCGAACCGTTCTTTCCTATTACAATGCCCTTATGAGATTCTCTTTCGCAGTAAATGACTGCGCTTATATCCAGGATATCCTTGTCGTCACGTTCTCTCATCTGCTCGACTGTTACTGCAATGCCGTGAGGCACCTCGTCATTGAGAAGATTGAGAAGCTTTTCTCTTATTATCTCACCTGCAATTACCTTTTCCGGCTGGTCTGTAATCATATCATCAGGGAAAAAATGCGGTCCTTCCGCTGCAAGCTTCAGCGCTTCGTCCACAACAATATCAACGCCGTTGTTTTCGGTCACGCTGACAGGAACCACAGCTTCAAAGGAATATCCGGCACTAAGCTCCGCAATGATCGGAACAAGCTCTGATTTATTATCAAGAAGATCGATTTTATTCAGCACAAAAATAACAGGAGTCCCCGACGCACTCAGTTCCCGGAGCATGCTCTCCTCCTGAGGCCCAGGCTTTCTTGTGCAGTCAGCCATAAAGATAACTGCGTCAATACCTGCAACGGATTCCTTTACAGCATTAAGCATATGTCCGCTGAGCTTGTTTTTAGGCTTGTGAAGACCCGGTGTGTCAATAAACACCATCTGCGTATCACCGACAGTTTTTATTCCCGTGATCCTTGTACGTGTTGTCTGCGACTTACAGCTTACAGAAGCAATTTTTTCTCCCACAACTGCATTTAAAAGCGAAGATTTACCCGCATTTGTCCTTCCGACAATCGTCAGAAATACTGTTTTTGTCATAAAATGATTCCTTTACTGTTCTTCTGTTATATATGTTGAAGTTCTGGAAATACCGAGCTTGTCCAGAACAGCTTCTTCCTTTTCCCTCATGATCCTTTCCTCAAGAGGGCTTGTCTCATGATCATAGCCAAGAAGATGAAGCATTGAGTGAACAGTAAGAAAACCTATCTCACGTTCAAGCGAATGACCGTAAATCCCAGCCTGTCTTACTGCCATTTCAAGGGAAATAACGATATCTCCCAGAAGTACAGCGCCTGTTTCGGCATTGACTTCCTCTGTTCCGTCCTCTCCTGTAAGCGGAAAAGAAAGCACGTCCGTTTCCTTGTCCTTGTCACGGTAAACCTTGTTCAGATTTCTGATTTCCTTATTTGTAACAAACGAAACGCTTACCTCTGCGTCACGTCCGAAATTTTCAGTTGCAAGCACTGCCTGACAGCATCTTCTTATAAGGAGCCTTATCCCGACCGGTATTTTTACTGCTGACTGATTGTTTTTTACGTATACTTTAAGCTTTGACATGATTTTATTTTCTCCTTTCATTGCTGTACTTTTCATAAGCCTTTACGATATCCTGAACAAGCTTATGCCTTACAACGTCCTTTTCATTGAATTTGTGAATACATATATCGTCAACATTTCTGAGAACCTTCATCGCCTCAATAAGTCCCGAGCTCTTGCTGTCGGGAAGGTCGATCTGGGTAATATCTCCGGTTATGACCATCTTGCTGTCATTTCCAAGTCTTGTAAGAAACATTTTTATCTGCTCGGAGGTCGTATTCTGCGCTTCGTCAAGAATAATAAATGCGCCTTCAAGAGTTCGTCCTCTCATGTACGCAAGAGGAGCGACTTCAATGATGCCCTTTTCCATGTATTTTGAAAAATTCTCAGCTCCGAACATATCGAACAGTGCATCATAAAGCGGACGGAGATACGGATCAACCTTATCCTGAAGATCTCCGGGAAGAAATCCCAGCTTCTCCCCTGCCTCAACAGCAGGACGCGTAAGAATTATCTTGCTTATTTCATGGGCCTTGAACGCCTTTGCCGCCATAGCAACCGCAAGATAGGTTTTTCCGGTACCCGCAGGTCCCACCCCGAGAACAATAGTATTGCTCTTTATAGCATCGATGTATTTTTTCTGTCCGACAGTCCTCGGGCGAACTATTTTACCTGATGAGGTAACGCAGATGCCGTCCCCCAGAAGATTATCAAGCTGTCCTGTCTCGCCGTCAGAGACCATGGATGTAACATACCTTATTGTCTGACCCGTTACTCTTTCCCCGGTTTTGGAGATCTTCATTAGCGCCTCTATCGCCTGAGCCGCACGCTCAACATTTTCCTCGCTTCCGGAAATCTTAACATCTGTTCCGCGGCTCAGCACAACAACATCATACTGACGTTGAACAGCATTTATATTTTCATCATATGTTCCGAACAGATTGATCATCTGATCAGTATCATTAACATTAATTATCTTTTCAGCCATTAAAACACCTTCTTCATTGAAATACTGCATTCCGAATTTTACACAACGGATAGTTATCCAATAGTATTATATCATAATTTTTCTGCTTTTTAAATAGTTTTTTTAAAAAAAATCCGCAAATTTTATTTTTTTACATAAATTTCATAATCCGTTCCAATATCCCCCTCAAGAGTATACCTGACTTTGCAGATCACTTTATCTTCATATATTTCATTGTCAGTTTTCCTGTCAAGGATATCAATATCCTTGCTGTCGTAAAAATTCTTTTCATGAAGAGAAATTTTCTGTTCAAGAACCTTACCCGCCTCATCAGCGGTATATGTTTTTGTATCGTAAACAAAAGGCGAATATGAGCTGTGAACAATTCCTATCGGGATCTCTTTGCCTAAAACCATAAAATAACTCGTACTTTCACTGTAATCAAAGCTTTCAAACTCAGCATCATGAAGAAACATAGGTATTCTGAATCCAAAAAAATCAAGAAACTTTTTTGTTGCGTCTTCCCCGGTATATATCTGACCGTTTTCCTCAAAAGCCTGCTCAAAGACATATTCCTCTGTATAAATGCCCCTGATTTTTCCCATGGCATGTCTTTTCATTATATGTCCCTTTTCGTCCTCTGTTACGCCGCTTACTATTATATCTCCCTTTTTCACCCCGTCGCCGAGCTGTTTTACCAGCTTTCCGGAATAAACCTCGGCATATGTAAGCTGTGCGTCCCTTGAAGCCACAATATTGCACGGGATATCATCCTTTACCATTTCCGGCGGATCTGTGGTTTCAGTTATATCCACAACTATCCGGCTGCCTGTATGCCGTATTCCCGTCCACGCAATATCAGGTATACTGAGCCTGAGTTTTTTTTCACACTGAGCAAAATCAATATCCGCTATAAGCTTTCCCTTATATATCCCGATATCGGAAAGCGCCGAAACGATCTGTTCCTCAGAAACCCCGGTATTGCCGCACACTTCTATTGTAACCACCACATTTGAGATATAGAACACAAAGCAAAGTGCAATGATCATTCCGATTACGATCCCAAAGCGCATACGATAGGAAAACACTTTAAAGGAGAGTCCTTTTTTTTCGATAAATTCAAGTTTTGTTCCGGTTCTTTCCGCAATTTTTTTAAGATAATTCATATCTTTCCGGTATATCCTGCCGTAAAATATTCCATTTTTACAGCGCTGATCTGTACATACAAGATTGTTTTCCCTTATTTCATTTATGAATCTGTAAGGATTCTCATTTTCCGCTCTGAATGCGGCAGTGCCTCTTATTGAATCAAGCATAGTTCTCACCCGATTTCCGTCAGTTCAACTGACTGAATCTTTCCGCAGACATAGATTCCGCTGGCATTATAATCATTTACTTTAAGGTCGCTTCCCCATATCACAACAGTAAGATCCCATGTCCTGACCTTGACCATTATATCATTGAACTCAAGTATTTTTTTGCAGCATTCAACAAGCACCTCGCTGCTGCCTGTGATCTGGATCTGCGTTTCCATATTAAGAAAATGTCTGCCTTTATAAACAATACCTCCCGGCACGATTCATCACCTCTTTAAAATTATATTAGCTTTTTTTCTGTAATATCCATAGGAGATTCCGCCATATATTGTACAGGTGATTAACTTGAAGAAAAAAATCAAAGTCTTACTTTTTGCAGCCGCTTTACTTTCTGCTTTTTTTATCTGCATAAGATATCCGTCTGATGTAGGCAGTGCAGCAAAAAATGCTTTTCTCAGATGCACTGATATAATGATCCCGTCAATGTTTATTTTTATGTGCCTTTCCTGTATAGCTTCTTCTTCCGGCATAACCGAAAAACTGATACGGCCATTAAGACCTTTGTACGGCAGCTTATTCCGCTTAAACCCAAAGGAATTTTCCATTTTTCTGCTCAGCCTGGTTTCAGGATATCCTGCCGGGATAAAGCTTATATATGACGCACTTGACAGAAAGGAAATTTCCGGTTTAAGTGCTGACAGGCTATGCTGTTTCTGTTTTTCCAGCGGTCCTGCATTTATTTTCGGCGTCTCAGCAGTTCTGTTTCCGGACACACAGGCAGGACTTCTGATGTTTTTATCGGTAACATCCGGAAATATATTTACAGCCTTTCTCACAGGACTGAAAAAACAGGTTTCCGATTTTCGAAGACACACTGAAAACACGTCTGTGAGCGCTGACTGTATTGTCAATTCAGTTGCAGGAGCGGCATCGGCAATGCTGAAAATGTGCACAATGATAATCTTTTTTTCGGGAATTACAGAAATGCTGAGAATTTCAGGATTATCAGGACTTTTCTCTGACATAACTGCAGTCATATCAGGCACAGATTTTTCTGCTGCTGAAGCTTACACAAATGCATTTCTGGAAATAAGCAGCATTGTTTCCGTTCCGTCCGCTGGTTTCAGAAAAATTCCCGTTATATCCTCCATGCTGTCTTTCGGAGGTATCTGCGTAATTCTCCAGCTTATTTCAATATCGGGAAACAGACTTCCTCTGAAAAAATTCATCCTGTCAAGAATTTTCGCTGCTGCATTTTCATGGTTTTCCTGCCGCATTCTTATGAGTATATTTGATTTCGGATTGTATTCTGATGTTTTTTCATGCAGATTTACAGCAGAAGAAAATTATTCGCCTGTCCCTTCGGTTTTTCTTGTGATAATGTCACTTCTGCTGATTTCAGCGCTAAAAAAGTCTGGACACAAATCAAATAAAATGATATAATGAAAGTAACATAGTACAATAATCTTTCATATGTGAGGTTCGCTGTCTGTTCGGCGTGTGCCTGAAATATATAAAATAAAGTTAAGGAGCTCAACTATGTGTCTGTTCGGACTTTTTAAAAAAAGCAGCGGATCTGAATCATCCGCCGAAGCAAGATGTGAATACTGCGAATTCGGAAAGCCTGCAAAAAGCGCCGGAAAAATCCTGTGTACGAAATGCGGGCTTGTAAGCGCTGACTCGGGATGCAAAAAATTCCGATATTCCATTACAAAATATACCGAAACTCTTAAGCGTGCGGAACAAAAAACTGAAGCCGGAGCTGTCTCTGTACCGTCAGAAGTCAGCGCACCTGCTTCTGACCCGGAAAGCCCTGCAAACGCACAAAAAGAACAGAGTTCCGAAAAAATCCAGCCATCTGAAACTATAAAGCCGGAGCAAACCACTTCAGAGACAGCCGCAGATCATGCAGAAGCCTTTGAATCCGCAGGCGCTTCCGACGTATCTGTGCCGCAGATCTCGGATATAAAAATACCGTTTGAAAGAATCGTTCATGTTCCCGACGCAAGTATTCCGCAGGTTAGCGGAATAAAAAACGAAGCGACTGACAACAGCGAAAAAATCCGTAAACTTTATCAGACCGAGCTTCCTTCAACAGACGTAATCAATATAGAAGCTGAAAAAAAGGAGATTATTCTTCCGGACGTCAGTGAAAATGCTGTTTCCGGCATAACATCCTCTGCAAAGCCACACGAAAGCGCAGAAAAAAGACTTGCATATGTTAATATTCCCACAATCAGCAATATAGAATGAAGATATACGAAAAATAAAATAACCGGAGAAGTACCTTACTCTTCTCCGGTTATTTTTGTGTGACAGATCTACTGGGATTTTCCCAACAATTTCTACGTCATCTTTTTTTCTGTGCAAACGCAGACGGTGAAATAACTAAACCTGCTGATTTCCGGTGATTTTCATCTTCACATCATCTTTTACTGCTCATCCGTTTTTTCCGGGGATTCCTCTGACAACGATGAGTTACCGGCAGCAGCGCCTATGTAGGAGCTGACATCAAAAAGTGAACTGGTATCCGAAACCACTTTAGGAAGCTCGCCGTTCCACTTATCAATAAACTCCATCATTATAACTGTTTCGGTAAGCTGTTCATTTTTCAGCTTATAAGCCTCAGCTTCGGCTTTTGCCTTTTCGACAGTCTGTTCAGCCTCAACCTTGATCCTTGCCAGATCCTGTTCAGCCTTGAGTGCTTCCTGCTGAGCTGTCTGCTTTGCCTCGATAGCCTTATTGAACTCCTCAGTAAAATCAAAATTAATTATGTTAAAAACTTCGATTGACATTCCGTAAGGATTGATTTTCTGAGAAATAGCCTCCTCCATTTCTGAAGAAACGACCGCTCTGTTTGTAATAAGCTGCTCTGCTGTATACTTGGCAGCAATCGACTTGACACATTCCTGGATCGCAGGATTAACAATGACATTGGTAAAATCATTTCCAACATTCTTGTAAATATCCGCAGACGAAGATTTGTTCACACGGTAATTAACAGAAACTGTCGAGTCAATGGTCTGCAGATCCTTTGATGCAGCATTGGACTGAACCTCTGTTTTCATTACTCTGTTGTCTATCTGGACAACCTGTGAAATAAAGGGTATTTTAAAATGAAATCCTTCCTCAAATACAGTCGGTGAAACCTTTCCTAAAGTCACAACAACACCCGTATGACCCGGCTGTACTACGGAAAAACTGTTGAATCCCAGTATAATCACAATAAGTATAACTATAACAGATACAATAATTTTTTTAATCTTTTTTTCTGATGGGTTTACATTGACAAAATTCCTGCTGTCCATTGAAAATTCTCCTTTTTTGATAATAAAATATTATACCACAGCATTGCAGCGTTGTAAAGAGCTTGACTTTACATATAAAAATATGTTAATATAAGAAAGTATAATTTTTTAAAGAAAGGATAAAATCATGGATAAAACAATAAGACCTGATGAGGTCTCCGAAAAAGACATGGCAGATGAAGCCAGAACCAAACTTTCTGATGATGAAGCCGGACAGGGATCTGAAAAACCATCCTTTATAAAAAAATCGTATGAAAAAATCATATCCCTCGGCTACGGAAACAGCATTGCAAGACTTTTTACGGCATGGATAATTACAGCGCTTGTATTTACTGTAAAGCTCGAACCTTTGTTTAACACTTTTGACTTTTTCAATGCCATAAAAATGCCCTTTTATCTTATATCTATCGGTCTGATCTTCGTTCTGCTGTCAATACTTAACAGGCCAAACGCTGACAAGCTGATACTCTTCTTTTCCACCCTTGCATACGGATCATATGCAATAATGCAGGATACAAGCTTTTACTTTGCAGTCGGAAGCTGCATACTTATGGGCGGGGTTGCTGTTTACTGTATAGGTGACTGGATCAGATTCAGATTCAACAAGTGGCAGACAATGGCTATCGTGGCAGTTCTCGGTGTACTTTTCGCACTGTTTGTAGGTGTTCTCACCTCCATGAACTACCGCAGACATTTAACGCCCTGCTATGACTTCGGAATATTCTCACAGATGTTCCATTACATGAAGGAAACACTCCAGCCGCTGACAACCTGCGAAAGAGACAGACTTCTGAGTCACTTTGCAGTTCACTTTTCTCCTATTTACTACCTTATGCTTCCGGTATTCTTTATTTTCCCCACACCGGAAACACTGCTCATGTGTCAGGGCATAATTATTGCAAGCGGTCTTATACCTCTTTATCTTATATGCAAAAAATACAATCTTTCAAACAATGCTATCGTACTTTTCTCACTGTGCTACGTTCTTCTGCCGTCCATGGCAAACGGCTGCTTCTATTACCTCCACGAAAACAAATTTCTTGCACCGCTCATTCTGTGGCTTGCATACGCTCTTGAAAAAAACAGCTGGGTGCTGACGATTATAATGTCGTTCCTTGTTCTTATCGTCAAGGAGGATGCCCCTGTTTACGTTGCGGTCATAGGCCTTTACTTCCTCATTTCAAGACGCAATATATCAAAGGGCGCTGTATCAATGATTATCGCTGTTGTGTACTTCCTGGCGGTATCATATTTTATGTCAAAATACGGACTCGGAACAATGAATTACCGATATGACAACTTTATTTATGACGGAAGCGGAAGTCT
Organism: Porcipelethomonas sp.; assembly: GCA_051881915.1. GTDB lineage: Bacteria > Bacillota > Clostridia > Oscillospirales > Ruminococcaceae > Porcipelethomonas. Next base: position 26,496 of record JBJEQV010000085.1, read on the forward strand.
TTTTACAGTAATCAAAGCAGTTATACTCAACCCGATCTATACGATCCGTGAATGCTTTGACGAGGATAAGATCAAATTCTTCCTCCAGATGCTTGTACCGCTGGCATTTATGCCGTTTATGATAAAGAAGCCTTCAAGATCTGTGCTCCTCATGCCGTTCATACTCATAAACCTTATGTCAGACTATGTTTACCAGCACGATATCGGATTTCAGTACACATATGCAAGCGCTTCGTTCCTGATCTATCTGAGTATAATGAATTACGCTGATATCAAGCCTGAGTTCCGGAAAAAGCTTATTACAGTCAGTGCGTCAGCGTCCGTATTCCTGTTCATGAGCTGCACATACGGCCGGACCAACATTATAAAATCCTATCAGAATGACAAGGAAAGCATGAAGATAATAGACCAGGCTCTTGAATATGTTCCGGACGATGCTTCTGTTGCCGCTACAACATTCCTTGTGCCGAATCTTTACGACCATAAGGAGGTCTATGAATACGAAAGCACTGCTCACAGAGATTATGTTGAATATATCGTGCTTGACGGAAGATGGTCTTCGGACTCATATTCTATCGACGATTATCTGAACAACAGCGCATATGAAACTGTTGTTTACGAGCCGAATAATATTGCAATTTTCAGAAATAAAGCCTATAACAATTAAACACAGAAAAACAGGTTTCCATGATAAATTCAGGAAGCCTGTTTTGTGCATTATACACAAAAAAACAGTTTTCGCAAAAATATTTTTTGATATTCTATTGACTGTTAAAATATAAAATATTATAATGATATTAAGTAAAAATCTTAAAGGAGGTTTTTTATGAAAAAGATATTATTTGCCGCTTCCGAATGTGTACCGTTTATGAAAACAGGCGGACTTGCAGATGTTGTCGGCGCTCTTCCTAAAATGTTTAACAAGGATGAATTCGACATAAGAGTTATAATCCCCAATTATACATGTATTCCTGAAAAGTTCAGAAACAGCTTTCAGTATGTCCATCATTTCTATATGGATATGGGACAGCTTAACTTCCGTCCTCATGTCGGAATAATGAAATATGAATTTGAGGGAATTACATATTATTTCGTTGATAATGAGGACTATTTCAAAAATGATACCCCATACGGCTCAACGCTTTATGATATAGAAAAATTCACGTTTTTCTCAAAGGCTGTTCTTGCCATTCTTCCTGTTATCGACTTCAAGCCGGATATCATTCACTGTCATGACTGGCAGACAGGTCTTATCCCTGTTTTCCTGAAGACCCTATACAAGGACAATCCGTTTTTCTGGGGCACAAAAACAGTTATGACAATTCACAATCTTAAATTCCAGGGAATATGGGATATCAAAACCTTCAAGAAATTCACAAATCTGCCGAATTCCATATTTACACCCGACAAGCTTGAATACAAAAAGGACGCCAATATGCTCAAGGGCGGCCTTGTGTATGCAGACTATATCACAACAGTCAGCAATACATACGCTTACGAGATCCAGACACCTCAGTACGGAGAAGGTCTTGACGGTCTGCTCAGGGCACGTCATTTCCAGCTGAGAGGTATTCTCAACGGAATTGATTACAGACTATACAATCCCGAGACCGACCCGGATATTTATGCCAAATATACTGTTAAAAACTTTGAAAAGAAAAAGGCTGAGAACAAACTGAAACTTCAGGAGGAGCTTGGTCTGCCGCAGGATAAAAACAAATTTGTGATCGGTCTTATTTCAAGACTCACCGACCAGAAAGGTCTTGATCTGGTAAACAGCGTTATTGAAAGAATTGCTGATGATTACACGCAGTTTATTATCATCGGTACAGGCGAAGAACGATACGAAAATACCTTCAGACATTTTCAGTGGAAGCATCCTGACAGGATCTCCGCAAATATCTTCTTCTCCGAACAGCGTGCACACAGACTTTATGCTGCTGCTGATGCTATGCTGGTGCCGTCACGGTTTGAACCATGCGGTCTCACTCAGCTGATTTCTCTCAGATACGGTACTGTTCCGATCGTAAGAGAAACAGGCGGTCTGAAAGACACTGTTATTCCGTACAACGAATTTGAAAATTACGGAACAGGATTCTCATTTACAAACTACAATGCAAATGATATGCTGAATGTTATAAACTATGCTAAATCCATATATTTCGACAAACGCGACAACTGGAATCAGATCGTAAAACGCGGTATGAATTCGGACTTCTCATGGAACAGTTCTGCTTTGCAGTATGCAGGCATGTACAAATGGCTTGCTCCGTGATACAAAATATAATAAAGGGTGCTTTAAAGCACCCTTTATTTTTTTGCTCTTTCCGCAACGATATCGATCATTTCCCCAACGTTTTTCATGGACGAGACCTCTTTCATTTTAAAGCGCATCCTGAATTCCTGTTCGACTGCACCGATAAGATTGATATGCTCCAGACTGTCCCAGTCCTCAATATCCGCGGAGGTCGTGTCCTCTGTTACAACAATATCATCGTCATCAAAAACATCTCTGAAAACTTCATTAAGCCTTCTTGTTATTTCCTCTCTGCTCATAAAACCGCTTCTCCTTCTTTTACCTTTATTACCTTGTTTTTGTCAATGTACCTCGGAACTCCGAGTCTCCATTTACTGCTGTTTTCATCTGCTTCCAGCTTTTCAAATCCAAACTGACCGAAAAGCTCTTTTACCATTGCATTTTTCTTTGTCCTGTAATAGTAACCGTATATTTCCTCAATTCCCCTCATGCGGCACTCTTTCACGAGACTGTCAAGCATGGCGTATTCCATATCCCTTTTAAGCACACGGCAGCTCATAAGCCACAGTTCAATATGCAGAGTTTTCCCCTCAATTCTGCCAATAACAACAGATACAATGCCATTATCTCCGAATTTATCAGCAAGTCTCCCATAAAGGCATATGTGATTGCCGTCTATGCCCGCTTCCTCGATCTCATGCTGAGTATATCTTCTGGTGGTCAGATTAAACTGATTGCTCTTATTTGTAAGCTGAGTTATTCTTGGAATATACATCTCTCTGAAATTTTCAATAACCGCTTCCATTTCAAGACTCAGAAGATAATCGCTGTAGTTTTCATATGTACGGCTTACAGCCGCTCTCTGAGCATTCTGCTTATACATTTCATTTCTGCGCAGATCGTCCGAAGTAAAGGAAGTGATCTCAAAAAAACCATTCCTGTCAAGAATCCGGATATACTCCTCAGGAGTTGTTATTTCAGGCGCCATCACTCCCAGCTGCCTGCTTACTATTTCCCTCTCCGCAGGATTATCGTCAACAAAAACAATACTTTCCGGAAGTATCCCCGTTTCATTTGCAATACTTTCAACATTCAGATCCTTAGGCTCCCAGTTTGCCTTGATACACAGAAAATCATCAGGTCTTAAAACACCGTCAGGATGCTCAAGTCCTGCAACTGCATTTTCATAATCATTTTTTGAACAGACATTCAGCATAACTCCTATCTGACGCTGTTCCTTTATATACTCCTGAAAAGCTCTGTAAGCTTCAGCTGATGCTGTCTCCATTCCTATATCAATACCTGAAACTCCGTCATCTCCGATAACGCCGCCCCAGAGAGTATTGTCAAGGTCAAGTGCAAGCGCTTTTTTATTTTTCCCGAAAACCGACTTGATTATATTTGCAATATTAAAGCTCAGCTCAGGTATAGCATAAAGATTCATTGCATATTTGTACATATACCAGTAGGAATCGTCATGCCACTTGTCAAGGCCGCAGCATGCAGAAATGTAATTTATATCATTGATATAAAATCCATCATGCTCTGCAGCATAGTCGCAGAACATCGCGTTTAGCCTGTTTATAAAATTCACGCGTCCTCTGTGATCCCATGCATCCCTGTTCCCAAGAATACGGTAAAGAGGCTGTTCAAAGTTATTCTGTATAACCGGACACGAATATGTTTCATTCAGCCTTTCCCACATAAAGCGAAAATGCTCAAACTGCCTTTTCAGAGCTTCATCGCATTCCTCTTTTGTACTGTTCATATCAAGGCTGTATTCAGTTATATTTCTTGAAGTTGTATGAATATAAATTATATCCGGTCTGAAAGCCCGAAGCTCATCGTTTCCGAAAACCGCATCCTGCCAGTAACGGCCGTACTCCGAGCGGTAAAATGAAGGCTCGATCCCCTGATTCAGCAGAAAAAGCTCAAGCATTGATATGACATCATCTGTTGTGGAACCGCCAAGCACCGCAATATTTTTCTTTATTCGTTCTGTATTGTCTCCCAGCAGCTTTCTTCTTATTTTCTTTTTATTTTTCAGAAGAAAAGCACTGTCAAAAGGGTATAGAAGTTCTTTCACTTTTGTTCACCTGCTTTATTGTGTTCTGATAGTTTCAAGACACTCAAAATTACTTCCGGTTGCACTGAAAGTATTCATTGCAAACAGAAGATCGGTCACTCCCCATTCTTTAAGGGCAGAGACGGCATTGACCTCAAAATAACGCATATCAATAACATAAATCTCCTCAAATGAGCTTGTAAGACATGGTACAAGAGCGTTTCCGTAGCTGTCCTTTATGATTGCAAGCTTTCTTCCGTTGCCAGTATCAGTTGTTATATGTGCAACCTGATTATCGCTGCCCATGAAAACAAGATACCAGCTTACAGTATCCAGCCTGTCTATATTCATCATAAGACTGCCTTCCCACTGTTCTGACAGATCCGGACTGAAATATTCAGTCTGATAATTATTTTTAGGACGGTAGCACACAAAATCCTCAGGATTATTTTTCAGGTCAGCGTCACCCGAATAACCGTAAAGAGTTCCCACATATCCGCTGTGTTCTTCTTTTTCATAGCAGTTTATATCTGCAAACGGAACACCGGCAGCTTTTGCAAACTCCTCAGCTGCATAGTAAGCCCCCAGCTGTGACCAGTGATGATCCGTTCTCTTGAAAATATCCTCTTTCTTATGGGGCATAAGCGCACCATATGCATCAACGGGAATAACATCCTCAAGAAGGCTGTTGATATTATCAATATTATCCTTTTCGCTTCCGCTCATGTCAGAATATTTTTCCGGAAGATAATATGATACAGGTGTCGGGCAAACCATGGAATAAACATTCACGTCATCGCCCAGATCACGCTTGAACGCGTTTACTGATTCAGCATAAATACCGCCGTTTTCATAGCTGCCGCCATAGAGCATGATCCCCCTGTTTTTGTAAACAAGAATACTGTTGCTTATTTCGCCCTCCACCGCCGGGTCATCCCAGTCATCCTTTTCAGTCGGGCTTGCCGCAGCTTCAGAAGTACTTTCAGTGCTTTTTTCCGCACTTGCTGTTTCCTCCGGCAAAATTATTTCCTCTGCTTCAGTTGTTTTTTCCTTTTTCTCATCCTTTGTGATAACAGTTCCGTGAATTCTGGCTTCATCAGATCTTACGCCGAAGCAGTCACGAATCGAAGCTACCATAGCCTTAAATGTTTCGCGCCCCGGCACAGTATCGTTATAATGATTCTCTATTCCCGCTGTGTATTTGCCGGAAAAATAATCATTAAATGAAAAATCAGGCCATTTTGCAAGCTTTCTGTTCTCTGTTTCGGAAATTTCAGGACGTTTCAGTATTATCATACATACGCCTATAACAAGAAAGGTCACAGCACATACCACAACATTGACAACCTTGAAAATCCTCAGTCTAAGACGTCGTTTTCTCTTTTTTCTTTTCAGTCGCTTTATTTCAACATCTATATTAAAATTATTATTCTGCTGTTCCATATACGATCTCCATTCCTTCCCTTATATTTTTATTTTTTCAGAATCTGAAATAAAGAAACGGATTATTTGTCGCATCCACAAGCAGTATACTGCTCACAAGCAGCAGACCAAGATTTATAACCACCTTAGACGCAGCAACGGCATATGAACCTGCGGCATTCTTTTCAAGCTTTTCCCTGAGAAGCTTTGCAACAGGAAAGCAGAAAATAACAGCCGCCGCGATAAGCCAGATATTATTCATAAACGAAATTTTTACATAGGTATCAACAAAACTGTTTCCGTTAAGCCCTATCAGATTCTTAAAGAAGTTTCCAAGACCATGGAGATCCTCAAAATAGAATATTCCAAAACCTATAATTATTACAACTTTATTGTATATATGCTTTACTGCTGTCGGAATTTTTTTCATCCTCTTTTTACCGATCAGCATCTCGATAAAAATAAACATTCCGAAATATAGTCCCCATATCACATAGTTCCAGCTTGCGCCATGCCAGAGACCCGTACAGAACCATACAAGGAAAAGTCCGCCGTACTTTCTCCTTTTTCCGAATATCGGAATGTAAAGAAGATAATCTCTGAAAAATGTGCTGAGTGAAATATGCCATCTCTGCCAGAATTCCGATACATCTTTGCAGATAAACGGATAATTGAAGTTTTCATCAAAATGAAAACCGAAGATCCTGCCAAGACCTATCGCCATATCCGAGTATCCGGAAAAATCAAAATAGATCTGCATAGCATAGATTATGACTGCATACCATGTACCGACAACGGACAGTCCCTTTATATCGCTTCCGAAGAAACTGTCAGTAATTGTGCTGAGGCTGTTTGCAATGATGACTTTTTTTGCAAGTCCGACGATCATTCTCGAAATACCGGCATTCAGGTCATCAAGTGTAGTTTTCCTTGAATTTATTTCGCTCTCAATAGTACTGTATCTGACAATCGGGCCTGCCACAAGCTGTGGAAACAGGGATACATACATCAGAAGCTTTGAAAAGCTTTTCTGTACCTCGACCTTTTCCCAGTAGCAGTCGATCATATATGATATGATCTGAAAGGTGTAAAAGCTTATCCCTATGGGCAGCTTTATATCCGGAACATTCAGATCAAGTCCTGAAACTGCGTTGATATTTTCAACAATAAAACCGCTGTACTTAAAGATACCCAGCACTCCTATATCAAACACCAGTGCCGCAAAAATTGAAATCTTTGAAAGAAACCGCCCTCTGTGCCCGTCGATCACACGAGCCAGGAGGTAGTTTACCATAGTACTGATAATCAGAATATATACGCAGAGCGGCTCACCCCACGCATAGAAAAACAAAGAAAACGCAACCAGAACAAGATTGCGCGTGTGCATTTTTTTTGACGCCGCATAGCAGACAACGCACAGCGGCAGAAAAAAATACAGAAAAAAAAGACTTGAAAACACCATTTTTCTGTCACCCCGATATTAAATTCTTTTGTTCTTTTCTATCTGTTTTTTTGCAAAAAACGTATTTACGCGCTTTTTTGCTGTTAAAACAATTTATTTTTTAATTTATAAAAAAAGCACTTCGGCATCTTCAATATATTTCTCATTGTATTATTATTAAAAATGCTGAAAATACAGTTAAAACCTATAAAATCGGCTTCATAAATCATCATATTACACAATATTTTTACTACATTTATTATTATACAACAGAAAACGACACTGTGCAATACCCCTTAACAAGTTTTGTGTTTTGCACAAATTAAGCCTTACAAAGCAAGAAAAAGGAGTGACAAATGCCACTCCTTCCAAAAATCCTTATATTTTATTGTATATTTACTACAAATCAGCTTTTTGCCGGGTCAGAGGCTTCCTTTTCATCCTCAACAATGCTTTTTATGCCTGCTGCAAGACCGGCAATACCCTGAAGCTCACTGGGTATAATTATCTTTGTAGCCCTTCCGTCTGCAACTGCCGGGAACGCTTCGATTGCCTTATATTTAAGTACATTTTCCGAAGGACTTGCCTGATTTAAAATTGCAAGAGCCTGTGCTTTAGCCTTCTGAACAGCTGCAATAGCCATAGCCTCACCCTCGGACTCACGGATTTTCTTTTCTCTCACAGCGTCTGCACGCAGGATCATAGCTTCCTTTTCAGCCTCTGCCTTGAGAATTTCAGCTGCCTTTGCAGCCTCTGCACGAAGGATCTGAGATTCTTTTTCACCCTCTGCAACAAGGATCTTGGACTTCTTTTCGCCCTCTGCAAGAAGGATCTTTTCACGGCTCTCACGCTCAGCCTTCATCTGTTTTTCCATCGAATCCTGGATCTCTCTCGGCGGCAGTATATTTTTAAGTTCAACACGGCTTACCTTGATACCCCAGCGGTCTGTCGCCTCGTCAAGGATGGCTGTTATCTGCTTGTTGATCCTGTCTCTTGATGTAAGAGTTTCGTCCAGGACCATGTCACCAATAATGTTTCTGAGAGTTGTTGCCGAAAGATTTTCAATAGCAGCCATAGGACGCTCAACACCGTATGCATACTGCTTTGCATTCGTCACCTGAAAAAATACAACCGTATCGATCTGCATCGAAACGTTGTCCTTTGTAATAACCGACTGCGGTTTGAAGTCAACGATCTGATCCTTGATCGAAACCTTTTTTGCAACTCTGTCAATAAACGGAACAAGAAAATGCGGACCTGTACCCCATTCCGCATGGAATGTTCCGAGTCTTTCCACAATGTACACCTGTGCCTGGGGAACGATTTTAATCCTTGTCACAAGAACAAGAATAATAAAAACGAGAACACCGGCTAAAACATATCCAGTCATAATTTACCTCCATATCAATCCACTTTGACTTTTTCATCTATATAAAGAGAAACAAACAGCTTTGTGCCCTTTATATCGTTTATCTTTACGATTTTCCCGGCTTCTATCACCGTGTCATCCGAGGAAACCGCTTTCCAGTCGACTCCGTTAAGTCTGGCTCTGCCTGTATCCATGGCATTATTTATCTCTTCGATCACGGTTGCCGTTTTACCGATATCAAGCTCAGTATTTGTCGGCTGGATATTTCCCACTGTGATTTTCTTCAGCAATGGTCTTGTAACCGAAAGCAGAAGCACGGAAACAAGGATGAACAAAAACAGCTGCATTCCCATTCCCAGATGAAAAAGGGCGGCGACAAAAGCTGCTGCTGCACCTGCCGCAAACCAGATGGAAACTAGCTGAAGGGTTGCAAGCTCGGCAATAACCATCACCGCAAATACAACGCCCCACAAAATAAGATTAAGCATCTCACTGTTCCTTTCTTAATTTTATTAGGCATAGTTATCTTTGCCTTTAATTATTTTAGCATATTAAATATAAAAATACAATATTTTAAAAAACTTTTTTTAAGTCCTGCGCAGTATTTTAAATCCATTTTTTCAGTTTATGTCTTCCTGTCTCATTAAAGCGCAGCCGGAATCATCCATACTTCTCTTTTCATTTCAAATATGAAGCATATAAATCTTGTTTTTTTTCGACGGAAATGATATAATTATAAATGTATCAAAAATGAAATGAAAGGTGTTCCGTTTAATGAAAAAATGGATAGTCAGAAATCCCGACAAAAAGATCGTATCAGAGCTTGTACATGGAAGTGATATGAATATGCTATGTGCTGAAGTTCTTGCTGCAAGGGGTGTAAATGATATTTCCTCAGCATCACAGATGCTTGGGACCGATAAGCTTTCAGATCCGTTTCTCCTGAAGGATATGAACGAAGCGGCAAGGATCATAAATGATGCCATAGAGGATTTTACTCCGATATGCATATACGGTGATTACGACTGTGACGGGATCACTTCTACCGTTATGCTATTCTCATATCTGGAATGTATGGGCGCAAACGTTTCTTACTATATTCCCGAGCGCTCGGAAGGCTATGGGCTGAATGCAGATGCAGTAAGAAAGCTTGCAGCACAGGGAACGGAACTTATCATCACCGTTGACAACGGCGTATCAGCATCAGATGAAGCAGAACTGATATACGAACTTGGCTTGAGACTTGTTATTACAGACCATCACCAGACAGGAGAAACTCTGCCAAGGGCGGAAGCTGTCATAAATCCTCATCGCTGTGACTGTCAATCGCCTTTCAAGCAGTTATGCGGCGCCGGAGTGGTGCTGAAGCTTATTGCAGCACTTGAAGGCGGAGATTACGAAGCTGCTCTCAATGAATACGGAGAGCTTGCTGCGATCGGAACAGTTGCCGATGTTGTGTCACTTACCGGCGAAAACAGATATATTGTCAAAAACGGACTCTGCCTTCTGGAAAATTCCGAAAGACCGGGTATCATTGCACTTATAAATCAGAGCCGGCTCAAATCCCCGCTCACTTCCACATCCGTTGCATTCGGACTTGCACCAAGAATAAATGCTTCGGGAAGATTCGGTTCCCCCACACTTGCCGCAAGACTTCTTCTTACCGATGACCCTGATGAAGCGGAAATGCTTGCTCAGCAGCTTGACAGTCTGAACAACGAACGCAAGGAATCGGAAAATGAAATAATCGACAGCATAAGCAAGCTTGCATCGCAGAACCCTGATATCGTAAATGAACGTGTTATAGTAATGAGCGGCGAAAACTGGCACCACGGAGTAATAGGGATCGTAGCATCAAGAATTATGGAGCGTTTTGACAAGCCCTGTTTCATAATAACAATCGAAGGCGAAAATGCAAGGGGTTCCGCGCGTTCTTTCGGAAGCTTTTCGGTTTTCAGGGCTCTGGATTACTGCTCTGAGCTTCTCACAAAATACGGAGGTCACCTTGGCGCAGGAGGATTTTCTCTTAAAACATGTGATATTCCGGAATTTGAAAGAAAGCTACAGCAGTATGCTGCTGAAAATTTCAGCACTATGCCGATACCGGATATAACCGCCGAAAAGCTGATAATGCCGGACGAGATATCCCTTGAAAACATAAGCGGACTTAGTCTTCTGGAACCATTTGGCGAAGGAAACCGTCAGCCAGTATTCGCAATGCTCGGAGCTGTTGTAACAGAAATCGTTCCGCTTTCAAACGGCATGCACACAAAGCTCAGACTCAGGTACGGCAGCAGAAACATTGAAGTACTTGTTTTCAGACGCTCTCCCGACAGCATATTCATAAAGCCGGGACAGAAAGCCGACATAATGGCTTCCTTTGAAGTCAAGCCATTTGCCGGAAGAAAAACGATCAGCATTATTGCAAAGGATTTCAGACAAAGCGGAATGCAGCAGAAAAAATACTTCGCCGCAAAGGATACATACGAAAAGCTGCGCAGAAGTGAAGAACTTCCTGCCGCATATTACAAACACATATGCCCCGACCGTGCCGAACTCGTCCCTGTTTACAAACAGCTTGCTGCAGGACAGCATTTCAGTACAGATACACTGTACATGAAAATGTACTCGGACAGTATGAACTACTGTAAACTGCGCATATGCATTGACATTTTCAGCGAGCTCGGACTTGCGGAAATAGATCCCTTTTCACAGGAAATAAGGATCATAAAGAATGCACCGAAAGCTGATCTTGACAGCTCATTAATACTGAAAAATCTGAGAGAAAAAAATAAGGAGTGTACTGTATGAACGATGAATATACCATTGACATGCTGATCCAGAAAATACTGACAGATGACAAACAATATGACCTCAGCAAAATAATTTCTGCCTATGAATTCGCTGCAAAAGCCCATGAAGGCCAGAAACGATCCTCGGGACAGCCTTATATAATTCACCCTCTTGCAGTTTCCTATATTCTTCTGGAGCTTGGAATGGATACAGACACAATTTGTGCAGCTATGCTTCACGACGTTGTGGAAGATACACCTGTAACCCTTGAAGAAGTAAAAAAACGCTTCGGTCAGGATGTTGCAATGCTTGTCGACGGCGTTACAAAGCTCAGTCAGATCCCTATGTTCAGCCGTGAGGAACAGCAGGCAGAGAATGTAAGAAAAATGCTTCTTGCCATGTCACAGGACATAAGGGTAATTATTATTAAGCTTGCAGACAGACTTCACAACATGCGGACTCTTAACTACCGTCCCGGTCCAAAGCAGAGAAAGACCGCACATGAAACCATGAATATTTACGCTCCTATCGCCCATCGTCTCGGTATGAGAGCGATCAAGGAAGAACTTGAGGACAGAGCGTTCCACTACCTTGACCCGTTCGCTTATTCCGAAATAGAACATATCCTTGAAATCAAAAAGAGCGAACGCGAAGCTTTTATAACCAGAATAAAAGCAAATATTGCAGAAAGATTCAAGGACCAGGAGTTCAGTGAACCACCGGAAATAGAGGGCCGTGTAAAGAGCATTTACAGCATTTATAAGAAAATGTTTGTGCACCACAAATCAATTGAGGAAATTTATGACAAGTACGCGGTAAGAATTATAGTTTCAACTGTCGGAGAATGCTACAATGCCCTGGGGCTTGTTCACGATATGTACAGACCCATCCCCAACCGTTTCAAGGACTATATATCAACTCCAAAGGCAAACATGTATCAGTCTCTGCATACGACAGTTCTGGGAAAGGAAGGCATCCCATTTGAAATACAGATAAGAACATGGGATATGCACGTTACCGCTGAATACGGTATCGCCGCTCACTGGAAATACAAGCAGGGCATTCAGACAGGAAACGACAAAATGGATCAGCGTCTTGCCTGGGTGCGTCAGGTCATTGAGGCACAGCAGACATCTGACGATGTTGAGGAGATAGTAAGGATTATAAAGAATGATCTTGCTCCAGAAGATATTGTCGTTATGACTCCGAAAGGCGATTCCATTTCTCTTCCTATCGATTCAACCATTATTGACTATGCTTACAGGATACACACACAGATCGGACACAAGACCATCGGCGCCAAGGTCGACGGAAAGATCGTTCCTCTTGACTATAAGCTCCATACCGGAGAAATATGTGAGATCATTACCAGCAGCGAAGCCGGAAAGGGACCTAACCGTTCATGGCTCAGTATTGCAAGAACCAACGAAGCCAAATCAAAGATCAGGTCCTGGTTCAAAAAGGAATGCCGCGAAGAGAATATTGCAACAGGCAAAGCAGAGCTTGAAAAACAGTTCAGACACTTCCGCATGCAGATACCTCCGGATGAACTGAAGGACTTCCTTATGGATGATCTGAAGCGCCACAACTGTTCCACTCTTGACGATTTTTACGCTTCTATCGGCTATGGCGGTATTCTTCTTTCAAAGATAATAACACGTTTAAAAGACAAGTATGTAAAAATCTACAAGCCTCTTGAAAACAGCCAGAACGAACCTGTTATACAGCCTGTCAGAAAACCCAGCAGCGGCATCATACTTGATAAAATCGACGACTGCACTGTTAAGTTTTCTCAGTGCTGCAATCCGCTGCCCGGTGATGAGATAGTTGGCTTCATTACAAGGGGGCACGGGATTTCAGTACACACCACATCGTGCACAAACTATGTTTCAGCTCTCAAAAGAAACAATCCCGATGAACTGGCAAGATGGATGGATGTGCAATGGACAGACAAGGAACAGACAAGCTTCCAGACCACCATTGAGGTAACAGCTCTTGACCGGGTCGGACTTGTTTACGATATAACAGGTGTTCTCATGGAGGCAAGGATCCCGATCATACACTCCTCATCACGAAATCTAAAAAACGGAAATGCTTTGTTTGAAGCAAAAATCACCATTGCAAGCACTGAACAGCTTAAAGGTCTTTTTGATAAGCTGAGGCGCGTAAAGGACGTTATTTCAGTTGAACGTGCAAAGGTATAATCCAAAGAACGGAGAGATATTATGAAAATACACAGACTTCCTCTCGGAATGCTTTCAGCAAACTGTTATATTGCAGAGACCGGAAAAGGCAATGCCGCTGCCATAGATATCGGCGGAGAATACGGAAAACTCAAAAGCTTTCTTTCAGAACATGATCTCAGACTGAAAAAGATATTCCTGACTCACGGACATTTTGACCATACCGGCGGTGTAGCCCAGGCCGCTGCTGAAACAGGAGCAGAAGTTTTCATTCATGGATATGATGCCCGTATGCTCACAAGCCGCCGCGAAAGCCTTGCTGATGCAATGGGAATGGGTGCCTTTGATCCGGTGGAAAACTTTACGGAAATTTCATCCGGAGACGTAATTACTCTTGATGAGCTTGAGTTTGAGGTTATCCACACACCGGGACACACAAAGGGAAGCGTCTGCTATAAATGTGCAGACAGCATTTTCAGCGGCGACACACTTTTCAGAATGTCCATGGGAAGAACCGATTTTCCCGGCGGAAGCATTCAGGAAATGATGCAATCGCTCAGAACCCTTTCGGAGATACCAGGAAATTTTGACGTCTATCCCGGACACAACGAGACCACAACTCTCGATTTTGAACGAAATAACAATCCATATATGAACGGAAATCTTTATGAAGATATTATTTAGCGGAAACGATTTTAAATACGAAACTGAAGCAACAGTAAAGCTTTTCATACCGTCAAGATTTACTTTTCATTACGATATAACCGATGCCAAGGGAGATATTGTAATGACAAGGCTGAAAAAATGCCGGCGTTTCACCTATCTATATTCATACTGCCGTATAGGTAAAAAACATAAACGCATGGCTTTCCACATCGAAAACAGTCTTGCGGACAAAAGCACCTGCGAACATGAGCTGTGCAGGCTTGTTTATCTGTGTCTTCAGGAGCTTACGGGCATAACCCCTCCATGGGGACTTCTGACGGGCATAAGACCCGTCAAAAAAATGACTGCCCTTATCGGCCAAGGGAAAACCAAGGAGGAAGCCTTTAAGATTTTAAGGGATAAGTTCATGGTATCAGACCGGCGCCTTGAAATTGCGTATCTTACTGCCCGAAATCAGCTTCCTCTGATTGAATCCATGAGCAGCAGGGATATAAGCCTTTATATATCAATCCCCTTCTGCCCTACAAGGTGCAGCTACTGCTCATTTGTTTCACACTCAATGGACAGTGCAGTAAAGCTCATTCCCGACTATATACGGCTGCTTGCAAAGGAACTTGAGATCATCTCGGAAATCATAGAAAAACTGAAGCTTAATATTGACACGATTTACATCGGCGGAGGTACTCCGACATCGATCAGTGCAACTCAGCTGAAGGTCGTCATGGACGCAGTATCCGCAAACTTTGATCTGAACAAAATCAGGGAATACAGTGTTGAGGCAGGACGCGCCGATACCATAACTCCGGAAAAACTCCGCATAATCAAGGCAGGCGGCGCTACAAGGATCTCTGTAAATCCCCAGACCTTTAACGATAACGTACTGAAGATCATCGGCAGGCATCATACGGCTCAGGATACCATAAACGCTTTCTTTGACGCCCGTGACGCTGGCTTTGAAAATATCAACATGGATCTTATCGCAGGTCTCCCCGGAGATGCTACCGAAAGCTTCCATGAAAGTCTTTACAAAACAATGGAGCTTTCCCCGGAAAGCATAACAGTACACACGCTTACTATAAAACGCTCAGCACGGCTCTATGACGAAAAAGCAGAGAATTTTTCAGGAAACCATGCTTCTGTCATGGCTGATGAAAGCATGGATGTACTTCCGTCAAGGGGATATCTGCCTTATTACCTCTATCGTCAGAAAAACACAGTTGAAAACCTTGAAAATATAGGATTTGCAAAAAAAGGCTATGAAAGTCTTTACAATATTTTTATTATGGATGAAACGCAGACTATCCTCGGTGCAGGCTGTGCCGCTTCCACCAAAATAGTTGACGGAAACGGAAAAATAACACGTATCCACAATCACAAATTCCCCTATGAATATATAAACCGCTTTGATGAGCTTATGAAAAAGAAAACAGCAATTTACGAGCTTCTCGGATAAACTGCTGCGGAGAATGAATATGAAAAAAAATCAGATTATAACCGCTGAAATAACAGATATCACCAATGAAGGAAACGGCGTCTGCCGTTTTGAGGGCATGGCTGTATTTGTTCCGGAAACAGCTGTGGGAGATACGGCCGAAATAAAAATCGTAAAGCTGCTGAAAAACTATGCTTATGGCATTGTCAGCAGAATTTTAGTCCCCTCCCCTGACAGAATTGTTCCGGACTGTCCCCTTTTCCCCAAGTGCGGCGGATGCTCATTCAGACACATAAGCTATGAAGCCGAACTGAAAATAAAGGAAAAATTTGTCCGCGACGCTTTCGCACGTATCGGCGGGCTTACGCCTGAGTTTCTGCCGGTCATTGGCTGCGAAAATCCCGACAGATACCGTAACAAGGCGCAATATCCCGTGGGCGAGGAAAACGGAACTGCTGTCTGCGGATTTTATGCCAAAAGAAGCCACCGTATCATAAAGGGCAGCGACTGCCGTCTTCTGCCTGAAATATTCAGCAATATTACTGAAACCGTTATGGAATATGTACATACTAATAACATAAGACTATACAACGAAGCTGACGGAAAAGGCACACTTCGCCATATATATCTCAGACTGGCTCCGAAGACCCATGAAATAATGGTTTGCCTTATTGTAAAAAAAGACTGCCGGGAAAAGCTTGGAGAGCTTTGCAGTATCCTGACAGAAAAATTTCCTGATATAAAAAGCATTGTAATGAATATAAATCCGGAAAACACAAATGTAATTCTGGGAAAAAAGACCGTTACTTTGTCCGGAAAAAGAAAAATATGTGATACTTTATGCTCCAACAAAATAAACATTGCGCCCGAAGCCTTTTATCAGATCAATTCACCTCAGGCGGAAAGGCTTTACCGAAAAGCCGAAGAATTTGCAGGACTTACAGGCAATGAAAACCTTATCGATCTTTACTGCGGTGCAGGTACCATAGGACTTTCCATGGCGTCATCTGTAAAGCATCTGACAGGAATAGAGATCGTACCTCAGGCAATCGAAAATGCAAAAGAAAACGCACAGCAAAGCGGGATAAAAAACGCTGATTTTATCTGTTCCGACGCAGGAAAAGCAGCTGTAAAACTTTTAGAATCCGGTACTAAGCCGGATGTTGTAATACTCGATCCGCCAAGAAAAGGCTGTGACACTGCCGCCATTGAGGCTGTAAGCCGGATGTCTCCGGAAAAAATTATCATGATCTCATGCAATCCCGCCACAGCGGCAAGAGACTGCGCTGTTTTTGAACAAAACGGATACAAAACCGTTAAGGTACAGTCCTGTGATCTTTTTCCAAGAACTACACACGTTGAGTGCGTAGTTTTGATGTCAAGGGTTAAAGACTAATATGCGAAAAAGTGCCGATTTTTCGGCACTTTTGCTTTTTATAGGGTTATGTCACATTCAAATATCAAAGTCTTTTTGTGTGAGTGGGAACAGAGCAATAAATTCCGGGTAAGAAGCCGATATAATGGTTAAAATCCAGCCTCCGAACAATATCTGCACATGATGATGACACAATCGTCAGGCACAATCATTTTCATTTAAATCAGACAAATATAACAGCTTTTAATTGTACAGAGCTTCTTTAATGTAACCTGTCGGACAAATCCGTCATATACTGAAATGAAATAGTATATATTTCAATTCAACTTGAAAGGAGTTTTCAGTAGTGACAAATTTGTCGGACTACCCGAAGCAAACATTTGTCAGAACTTTTGATATAGAAGCAATATCTGTTCCTATTGTATATAACAAATACGGCGACCACGATCCCAATGGTATGCTTTATGTACTGCGAAAGGATTCAGAACGTATTCAGCAAAGGGCAAGAGAATATTTTGAAATGGATCCTCCTCAGCCATATAAGGAAGTACAGCCGCTTGTTATCAGAGCCAATGCAGGAGATGAAATTCACGTCAATTTCTATAACAGGCTTGGCAGACGAGCGTCCATGCACGTTCAGGGACTGAAGTATGACGTTCTGACTTCGGACGGTGCATATGTAGGAAACAATCCTGATACCACAACTGACAATTTTATTCAGTATGTGTGGTATGCGGAAAAAGAGGGCGTTTATCTGTTCTCAGATTTAGGAGACGCAAGAAGCAGTGAGGAAGGTACGAATGTTCACGGACTGTTCGGTGCAATAATTATTGAAAAGCCTCAGTCCAGATGGTTTGACCCTGTTACAGGGAAAGAAACAGAAAGCGGACTTTTTGCAGATATTTACAATCCGGTTCATCCGTCTTTCCGGGAATATGCAGTTTTCTTCCACGATGAGCTTGAGATAAAAAACAAGGACGGTCAGCAGCCGGTTGACCCTCATACAGGACTGCCCAACGGAACAACAGGTATCAGCTACCGAAGCGAACCTATGCGCAACAGACCTCCCCTTGATGAAATGCATCATATTGTGACAGGCGAAGATATTTCCATGAGCTCATGGCCGTATGGTGACCCTGCACCGCCGATTTTAAGAGCATACGCAGGTGACCCTGCAAAAATCAGACTGATTCACGGCGGCATTAAGGAAACCCATGTCTTTCATCTGCACAATCATCAGTGGAAGCTTGAACCGGACGACCCGAAATCCACGATAATTGATTCAATCTCTATCAGTCCGCAGGAGTGCTATACGCTGGATATTCTGTACGGTGCCGGAAGTCTTACCCGAACCATTGGCGATGTTATTTTTCACTGTCATCTCTATCCCCATTTTCACGAGGGAATGTGGACGTTATGGCGCATTTTTGACAGACTGGAAGACGGAACAGGAGAACTTCCGGACGGCACGCCGATAGAACGTCTTATACCGCTGAAAGACCGCCCCTGTCCTCCGGAAAAGGACCGGCTTCACCCCGGATACCCGAATTTTATCAATGGAGAACCCTGTGAACGTCCCCTTCAGCCCCCTCTGGGTATTCTGGATAAAGACGGCGAAAATATTATTAATCCGACATCTCTTGAAGAAGAAAATTTCGTGCCGGATTTTGTTCCCGGTGCATTGTATTCAGAGACCTGTCCCTGCAAATGTCCGAAAGATGTCAGAGTGTTTGAACTTGCTGTGGTACAGGCGAAAATCACCTATAACCGCTATGGCTGGCACGACCCACAGGGCAGATTTTTCGTTCTGAAAGAGGAAATTGAACGTCATGGAACGCTTGAAAATTATCTGGAAAAGGTAAACAGCGGAAAAATCTGTCCGGAACCGCTTGTTATCCGTGCAAATGCAGGAGAGTGTGTGGAAATCAGACTTACCAATCTGCTGCCTGAGTTTATTGAAGCAAATGAATTTCAGC
>JBJEQV010000086.1:0-10378 GCA_051881915.1 Porcipelethomonas sp.
AATAAATTAAAAAAACCGGTTGAAAACCGGCCCATCATACGATATAATAGAAATATTGACATTACAATTTTTCTGAAAACTGCATTGCCGATAGCTCTCCATCAAACGCTGATGACAGTCATAACCCTGTTGAAGCCATGACCAGAATGAATTTTACCGGGATTCATTCTTCGGCAGTCTTGCCTTTCACGCCTGCTTTATAACGGAATGGTTTTCCTGACAGGCGGTACTATTCGCAACCGCACCTCTACCATGTGTTAATAATATCATTTTATTTTGTATATGTCAATAAGTTTTTTGAATTTAGGTGCTTAATTTATGAAAAAATCTGATTTTTACTATGATTTGCCTGAGGAACTTATAGCTCAGACACCCATTGAACCGAGAAACCATTCACGTCTTATGAAAATTGACAGGGAAACAGGCGTGATCGAACATACCCGTTTCTATAATTTATGCAGTTACCTGAGAAAAGGTGATTTGCTTGTGCTTAACGATTCAAGAGTCCTTCCGGCAAGACTTTACGGTGAAAAGGCTGATAACGGCACGCCTATTGAATTTCTTCTTCTTGAGCAGAAGGAGGACAAGGTCTGGGAGATTATCTGCCGTCCCGGAAAGAAAGCAAAGCCGGGCAGACGGTTTTCTTTCGGCGGAGGAAAGCTCATGGCGGAGGTCATCGAAGTCAGGGAGGACGGAAACCGCATCGTCAGATTTGAATGCGACGGCAGCTTTTATGAAGTACTGGACGAAATCGGACAGATGCCTCTTCCTCCTTATATTACTAAAAAGCTGGAGGACAAGGAGCGTTATCAGACCGTTTATTCAAAGGAGACGGGTTCTGCCGCAGCGCCCACAGCAGGACTTCACTTTACAAAGGAAATGCTGGAAGAGATAAAAGCGTCAGGCGTTGATATAGCTTATGTTACTCTGCATGTGGGGCTGGGAACTTTCCGCCCTGTGAAGGAGGACGATATCTTAAAGCATAAGATGCACAGCGAGCATTACTCACTTAGCGAAGAGACCGCTGAAAAGATAAACAGGACAAAGAGCAGCGGGGGACGAGTTATCGCTGTGGGGACCACCTCCTGCCGCACCCTTGAAAGCATGGAGCTTGAAAACGGGCTTGTAAAAGCGGGAGAGGGATATACCGATATATTCATTTATCCGGGGTATAAATTCAAGCTGCTTGACGGACTTGTTACCAATTTCCATCTGCCGGAAAGTACGCTTATCATGCTTGTATCCGCTTTTCTGGGATATGACAGGACAATGAATGCCTATAAAACCGCTGTTGAAGAAAAATACAGATTTTTCAGCTTCGGGGACGCAATGACGATTTTATAAAGGAGAATTTCATGAAAGTAAAAAGAATGAGTGTTAAGGTCATGATGAGCATATTGGGCGGTTCTTTTGCGGCTGTCGGAGCAATTTTCATGATAGCTGCATGTGTCATGCTGGCGGCAGACAGCTCTTTTATGAAAACGGCTGAGGAAACCACGGCGGTTATAACTGACATAGATACTGACCGGAGGGTTTCACACGGAGAGGAACGCACGGATCATACTGTGTATATTGAATACATTGCAGACGGCGAGGTTTATAACGAGCCGCTGGGGGAGTACAATTCGGGCATGTATGAGGGCGAAGAGATCACAGTTTATTATGATCCTGACAAGCCGTCAGACGTCAGGACAGGATCAAAGCTCATGCAGTATATTTTCCTTGGCATAGGTGCATTGTTTTTTATTATCGGCGCTTCGTTTGTTTCGGTCATTGTTCTTAAAAACCGCCGGATAAAGCTTTTAAAGCAGTCGGGTGACAGGCTCAGCGGTACGATAACAAGAGTTGAAATGAACCGTAGTGTAAAAATTAATAACCGCCATCCGTACAAAGCGGAGTGTGAGGTGACCGATCCTTACAGCGGTGAAAGATATCTTTACAGCTCTGAAAACATAACTTCCGATATATCTGATCTGGTCGGCATGGAGGTCACAGTCTATGCAGACAGAAACGACAGGAGCAGATACTATGTTGACATAAGGGAACTTATGGACAGATACATTGAAGAAAACAGAATCCACGATTACAGATAGCTTTAAAAGGAGAATTCATGTATACATTACTGAAAAAAGAGGGGAAAGCAAGACGCGGACAATTTGAGACGGTCCACGGAACATTCCAGACCCCCTGCTTTATGAACGTGGGAACAGCAGCAGCCATAAAAGGAGGAATATCTTCACCTGATCTTGTTGACCTGAAGTGTCAGGTGGAGCTCTGCAACACATATCACCTGCACCTGCGCCCGACGGACAAGGTAATAAAGGAAATGGGCGGACTGCATAAATTCATGAACTGGCACAGACCTATTCTGACCGACAGCGGCGGATTTCAGGTGTTTTCCCTTGCAAAACTTCGGAAAATAAAGGAAGAGGGCGTTTACTTCGCCTCTCATATTGACGGAAGAAGAATATTCATGGGGCCTGAGGAGAGCATGCAGATCCAGTCGAATCTTGCGTCCACAATTGCAATGGCTTTTGACGAATGCATTGAAAATCCTTCCGAACATGAGTATGCGGCGAATTCCATAGAGCGTACAACACGCTGGCTTTACCGCTGCAAGGAGGAAATGGAAAGGCTCAATTCCCTCAGCGATACGATAAACAAAAAGCAGATGCTTTTCGGAATAAATCAGGGGAGCACTTATGACGATCTGCGCATAAAGCATATGGAGGACATTGTAAAGCTTGACCTTGACGGCTATGCGATAGGCGGACTTGCCGTGGGTGAATCGGTTGAGGAAATGTACAGGATCATTGATGTTGTGGAGCCTTATATGCCGGCGGATAAGCCAAGGTATCTTATGGGTGTGGGAACTCCCTCGAACATAATCGAAGCTGTTGCAAGAGGTGTTGATATGTTCGACTGCGTTATGCCCAGCAGGAATGCAAGGCATGCAACAGTATTCACATGGTCGGGTATCATGCATCTTACAAATAAATGCTATGAAACTGATGAACGTCCCATTGATACGGAATGTGACTGCCCTGTGTGCAGGAACTTTTCAAGAGCATATGTGCGCCATCTTTTCAAGGCAGGGGAAATGCTTGCCGGCAGACTTGCGGTTATGCATAATCTTTATTTTTACAACACTCTGCTTGAAAGGATCAGAGAGTCACTTGATAACGGAACCTTTGCGGATTTCAGAAAAAAATATTCGGAACTGCTTGCCGGAAGGATATGAAATTATTTCAGATCCGGCAGCTGTAAATAAAGACCCGGGAAGAATGATATTTCTTTCCGGGTCTTGTGTGTATGTCAAGTTTTCAGGGATATGATACTGTATTATTTTACAGCGTCAAATCCGTGCTTTAAGTCTGCAATAATATCATCAATATGCTCCGTGCCTATTGAAAGACGGATAGTATTCGGCTTGATTCCGCTTTCAAGAAGCTCGCTTTCGCTCATCTGGCTGTGTGTTGTGGAAGCAGGATGAATTACAAGAGATTTTACATCTGCAACATTTGCAAGGAGTGAGAAGAGCTCAAGGGATTCTGTGAACTGCTTTGCTTTTTCTGCTCCGCCTTTTATCTCAAAGGTGAAGATAGAAGCAGCACCGTTCGGGAAATATTCGTCATAAAGCTCCTTTGCACGTCCATGTGCAAGGGACGGGTGATTTACCCTTTCAACCTGCGGATGATCCTTCAGAAAATCAACGACTTTGAGAGCGTTTTCAACATGACGCTCAATTCTGAGCGAGAGTGTTTCAAGTCCCTGGAGAAGCAGGAATGAGTTGAACGGCGAAATAGTAGCGCCCTGGTCGCGGAGTAGGGTAGTTCTGATCTTCATGATATATGCAATGTTTCCGCATGCTTCGGAGAAAACAACGCCGTGATAGGACGGATTCGGCTTTGTGATTCCCGGGAACTTATCGTTTTGTGTCCAGTCAAACCTGCCTGAGTCAACAATAACGCCGCCCATTACTGTACCGTGGCCGCCGATGAATTTTGTTGCTGAGTGTACAACAACGTCAGCACCGTATTCAATAGGTCTTATCAGAAACGGAGTAGCAAATGTGCTGTCAACAATAAACGGGATTCCGTGCTTGTGGGCAATGTCTGCAACAGCTCTGAGGTCTATTACATCGGAGTTGGGATTTCCGAGAGTTTCAGCATAGATGAGCTTTGTGTTTTCCTTTATTGCTGCTTCAAAGTTTCCGGGGTCAGAGGGGTTTACGAATGTTGTTTCAAGTCCCTGTTCACGAAGAGTATTTGCAAAAAGGTTGTATGTTCCGCCGTAGAGGTTGGTGGATGAAACAATGTGATCGCCTGCTGCTGCAATGTTCTGTACGGCGTAGGTTATGGCAGCTGAGCCTGTTGCTACTGCAAGTGCTGCCGCACCGCCTTCAAGGGCTGCGATTCTTTCTTCAAATACGCCTGACGTAGGATTCATAAGACGTGTGTAGATATTTCCGCCCTCTGTAAGTCCGAAACGGCCTGCTGCCTGCGCCGCATCCTTGAATACATAAGAGGTTGTGGCATAAATCGGAACAGCTCTTGCGTCTGTTGCCGGATCGGGATTTTCCTGTCCTGCGTGAATCTGTATTGTTTCAAATTTATAATTTTTCATGGCTGCTTTCCTTTCGTAACAAATATTATTTACAATTCCTATATGTTTACCATGCATTTATTATATCACCGTAAAACACCTTTGTCAACAGAAAAAAAGAAATTTTATAAAGCGTTTTTGATTTGTTGAAAATTCTTCTTGAATGTGTTACAATATAGTATGTAAAGGAAAGGTGATGAAAATGAGATCCCGGATAAGAAAAGTTTCAAAGGTGCTTGCAGGCTATATGCTTGATGAAGTAAACAGGGAAGCGCTTGATAAATTTTGCAGAGAAAAAAAGATAGAGTTCAGAGCTTTCGGCAGGGAAGCAGCAGGAAAAAAGGTAGGCTTTATAGCAGGATTCAGCGGATTTGACAGTGAAAACTGCAGTGAAATTTCAGCTCCGGAAGAGGAGTGCCTTGTGATATCAGGCTTTTCCGGAAGCGAAATGGACAGACTTTTAAATCAGCTCAGAAACAGTAATATAAAAATAGATCTTAAATGTGTTGTGACTGCTTATAACCAGAACTGGACCGTTTCGGAGCTTATAAGTGAGCTGAAAAAAGAGCATGAAGCAATGAATTTGAGAAAAGCGTCAGAAAATACTTGACAAATCTGAAATTATATTATATAATGAATTACTCTCATGAATGGAGGTTATGAAAGTGGGCAGTGAAAATTTCAAAACAATTTCTGAAAACAGAAAAGCAAGACACGAATACTTCATTATTGAGAGTATGGAAACCGGGATTGAGCTTGTGGGAACAGAGGTAAAATCCATAAGACTGGGTCAGGTAAATCTGAAAGACAGCTGGTGTTCCATTGATAACGGTGAGCTTTTTATAAAGGGCATGCATATTTCACCCTATGAAAAGGGAAATATATTCAACAGGGATCCTTTGCGTGTGCGAAAACTTCTGATGCACCGAAAGGAGATCAACCGTCTTTTCGGCAAAGTCAAGCAGGACGGTCTGACGCTGATACCACTTTCTGTTTATCTGAAGGGGTCAAGAGTCAAGATTCAGCTTGGGCTCTGCAAGGGCAAAAAGCTCTATGACAAGCGTGAAGACGCTGCAAGGAAGGACGCTAAGCGTCAGATCGAAAGAGCTGTGAAAAACAGCAGATATTAATGGGGGCGTAAAGGTTTCGACGGGGACTTTGAACCATGATAAGCGAGTAGAGCCGGACATCTCTTAAAACTGTGCACACGTTTAAATATAAACGCTAGAAATAATATTACTGTAAGCACAAGAAACTTACAGGTAGCAGCCTAAGTCTGCTTCCGTCCTCCTTTTGAGTACCACGGCAAAAGCCAGGGCGATGAATTAGTGGTGAACGTTCTTCCGGAGTGTTTCGGCCGGGATGAATGTATGTGAAACTACCGAGCTTTTCAGCCTGTTTGTCGGCGGAAAGGTAAGGGAACTTTAAAAGATGAACTACACTCGTAGAAAGTTGTGCGGATAGGTTTTCGGACACGAGTTCGACTCTCGTCGCCTCCACCAATTGAATATGCGTAATCGCAAAGGTTACACAAGACAGCCGAAATTGCGGTAATTACGTAATTTCGGCTGTTTTTGCATTTTAGGATTGTCGGAATTAATCGAATTGTTTTGTGGGTTCGATTCGAAAAGTGATTTTATATGGCTTATTTTGTAAGTTTGATTCAGCGTACTCTCTTATTGGAAAAAAGTGAGGGAATGAGGCAGTTTTATAGTTTTAAACTGATTTTTGCAAGAATGAGGCTAAAAAGGAAGGTATATTATGAGCTCTAATGTAGTATATCATTATTGCAGTTTAGATACATTTAATTTAATTATTAGTAATAAAACTTTACGTGTTTCTGATATTTCGAAATCTAACGATTCTGAAGAATTAAAGTGGATTTCTAATAAGATAAGTAGTACGGTTATTAATTGTATAATTAGAGATAAAATATTATGTCAGAAATACAATATTGATGATGAAAAGATTAATATTATAAAGTCAAGACTAAAAAGAACTACAGATTCAGTGTTTGTAAACAATTCAAGAAATATACTTTCATTAGCTTGTTGCTTTTCAGAAGTTGGAGATTTACTAAGTCAGTGGAGAGGGTATGCTAATGATGGAAATGGTGTATCAATCGGCTTTAACAAAGAAATTTTGACGCGACTTAATTCATATTCCTTCTCTTATAAATTTTATAAAGTTGAATACAATAACCAAAACCAAATAAATTTCATAGAGAGATATATTGATGATGTAATAAAATCATATGTTCAAGTTGATTCAGAAGAAATAACAGATGCAACATTTTCAGAATTTTTACAAGATTTGATTTCAAGAACTGCAGCTTTATTTAATGAGGCACCTGCTTTCAAAAATAAATGCTTTTACGAAGAAAAAGAATGGAGAATTTGTATTAAAACATTTTTACATAATGTTATTGCTGATGATAAATATATAAATAATGAAGAAAATAATATAGGATTTTCAGAAGAAGAATTTAATTATCCTGCAATGTTATCAAATGGGTTGAATAGACTGCCAATTTCTTTTTCTGTAAAAGATAACAAACTTATTCCGTATGTTGATTTGGATTTTAGTGATATAAAAAATGAATTGATAAATAAAATAATAATTGGTCCCAAATGTGATGTGAGTGCGTTAGATATTAAATTTTTGTTGGCATCAAACGGATATCAATTTGATAAAATACCTATTATAAAATCATCATGCACATATCGATAGTATACAACATAATTATTAGGTGATAAATTAATTCCAATAATCTTTAAAATAAATGAAGAATTAAATGAGAAAAATAATTTTCGTCCGCCATGGAAACAGGTAGGAATGTGAACTTGTCAGCTATATTGATAAAATGAGGAATTGAGGGCTACATCTTTATGTAGGATGTTATTTTGAGCAGAGAAAGGAAACGAAGAATTATGAAAGAAAGAGCTTGTATATATTGTGGAACCACGGAAGATCTTTCGGATTCAGATATTATTCCAGACGCTTTAACAAATACAAAAATTATAAATCAGAATGTATGCAGAATAGCGCATAATAATAAGTTTAGTGATATGTTTGAGGATGAAATCATTAAGAGCATGGCACTAATTACAAATGAACTTAATATTAAATCAAGTAAAGGAAAAAAATATGCTCCTTATGCGGCTAAGATAATTATTGATGGAACTGAGTATTCTACAAACATTTCATCTGAAATGGAATTATTTAGTGGAAAAAAGATTATTTCAACAGAAGATGGAAAAATAAAGATGGGTCCCATGGAACAAATAAAAAAAATTAAAGGAGCAAATAATGAAAATGTTGTTGTAGTAGATATGAATCAGATGGAAATTGAAAAACGCGTGACGTTAAAAATGGATGTTTTCTTTAGCGTGTCAATGCATAGGCTGATGGCTAAAATTGCATATGAGTGGTATTGTTTGCACAATAATATTGTAGGCAAGATAGATGCTTTCGATAATATCATAGATTTTATAACAACTGGAAATGGAGCAGATCCGGTAGAATTGGTTGGAAATAAGGTTGTATATAAATGGTTTGCTCAACAGTCGGCTTTCGGAAGTCATACAATTTTATCATATATTGGACTAGATAATTCGGTTAATTGTATTGTTAGTTTTTTTGGTATATCAGTATATAATATTAGAATTTTATCACATCCTATAGAACAGTGCAGGAACAATGCTGTGTATCAAGTAGTGACTATAGATGCAAAAAGAGAACAGTTCTGCTATCAGACAGTTGAGAAGTTAATTAACAGTTTCAAAACGGCATTCAATGATGTAAGACTTCCAGATGGTATGACAGTCATGTTGCCAAAGAATATGAAGGATACATCTCTACAGTACCAAATGATGTATGTACAGTGTTATAAAATGTTCCAAAGTGATTTGATGTGCGTTACTCAACCAACTATAGAGATAATTGATTTGTTGAAACGAAATTTGGAAAATATATTACAAGGGTCAGCTTTGACGGTGAGAGGTTTAAAACGTTTTGTTAAAGAACATAAGGAGTACTTGAATACAGAATTGGGACTGAATCCAGAAGGTAGTGATAAAAAATCTATATTTCTGTTTTACATTCTATTTGTCGTTGGGCAATCTGAGGAGAATTTGAAGGGATTGGCAGATGTAAATAAAATATTGAAAGAAAAATTTGGTAATGGAACAATAGTAATTAGTGATGAACTAAGCGATAATTTACTTCTTGAGATGTTAGAGACAGAAGGGTATTTAAAAACAATAAAAGCCGGTGCAGTTATTATTGAGGGATGGAAATATGAATGATCGTAATTGAGCTGACTGGTTAGATATAGGATTGTATTCTATGCTTAGAAAATATTTGAAAGCGTTGATATAACTGTGACATAACTAATGAAGATGTAAGGTGAGATGACGGAAAGTAAAAATGAAAAATTTTTATATAGATATTGCATGGCGTGGAAAATGGAAATTAACAGAAAGCCAATATACTAGGATGGTAGAAATATCTAATGGTTTACATACTCTATTGAATGAAGTTGATCAATTCACTTTGTTACAGCTGAATATAGATGAATTTTTTAGATATATGAAGAAATTCCAGAAAAATAATAATCATGATTTTGTAAACTTGAATCGTTATTTCACGAATTATATCAACTCTTTTTATATGTGGATCAGTTTTCATGAGAAGTATTACAAGACAATTTTCTCAGAATTAAAGCCTTCTTTTTATGATAACAATTTTTCCTATAGAATAGCATATAATATTAGAATTTATACTGCTCATGAATCGATGCCAATTACTTTAATTTCAACTGACATAATTAATGAAACAGTTACTGCACAAATTAGTGTTTCTGAATTAATCAACACATCATGTAATATACAATCACGATTCAGAAATGAGTTGAAAGAAAAGTACAAAACGTTAAAAAATATTGATGTTTTATGGCTTTCGCAGGAACTAAAAGCTGCTTTGCTGAATTGTCAAAAAACAATATGGAATAAATTACAACCAAAAATCACTTCTTGGTTGATAGATATAAATAATATTTTTCCGGTAGCTGACCCAGCTATTATAAATGCATATATAGAAACCGATTATGATGAACGTCCAATTCCTTTGGGACATCAGTTAAAATATTTAAATGACAAATCAATAAGGGAAAAATATGATTTTTTTAAAGGTTATAAAAATCATATTTTGCAAATATCATCGCAGTGATTATTCAATAACAGCGAAATACAAGTCTCATTAAATTATTTGTACAACCAGGCGTACCAGTAGGTCAGGAGCCGATGTGCAGTGTACTGATTCAGGAGAGTTACGGAGCTAAACATTGGATAAAGCTTTCAGATGCGTATCTTACAGAGAATAATCTTAATGAGGATGATACAGTTGAATTATCCATTTCCGAATGAAACAATGAGGAAATGAGATGAAACTATTCAAAATAATGAAATATGATTGGTAACGGGATTCAAAATAAACCTGATATGCGAAATAACTTACGGATTATGTACTATCTCTTCCCTGATGAACTGGTGAGATAATGAGAAGAAAAAATAAAATGGAGCGTGCAAAAATGAATTTTAAAATTGAAAGCAACAGAATTTTAAAAGAAGATGAAAATGGAAAAGTAATAGCGGAAATCACTTTTCCGGAAACTGAAAAGGGTATATTCTGCATTGACCATACTTTTGTAGATGATTCACTGAGAGGTCAGGGTGTAGCAGGTCAGCTTGTACAGCTGGCAGTTGATAAGATA
>JBJEQV010000087.1:0-10336 GCA_051881915.1 Porcipelethomonas sp.
CATTACACCGCCCTGATAGAAGCCGGTTTCACGACCTCTTGTAGAATACGCATCAAATGAAACAGCTGATAATCAATTCTTCATCTGCTTCAAACAACATAAATCAGATTGCAAGACGAGTGAACAGTACGGGAAATATTTATTCTAAAGACCTTGCCGAAATAAAGGAACAGCAGAACCAGATTCTGCATCAGCTTTTGAAACTCCGTGGAGAGATTCATATTGTAAAGGATCTGGTTGAATCTGTTTCTAATTAAGAACGATAATATTCTTTGTTTAAACTATAATACCATCAAAAGATTAGGAGCAAGAAAGAATTCTATTTGGTAAAAGTCACTCTGAATGTGGAACCGCCTCCGTCTGTATCATAAACAGCAATTGTCCCATGATGTAGCTCTATAATTTCCTTTGCAATTGAAAGTCCAAGACCGAAATGCGCCTTGCTGGTGCGTGAATCATCCGCACGATAAAAACGGTCAAAAATCCGTTTCTTTGCAGTATCGTCAATACCGATTCCGTTATCAACGACCTCAATACAGTGCGCTTTTGCAGTTTCTGAGCATTTCAGGATTACAGTTCCACCCTCCGGTGTATAGCTAATAGCATTATCAAGCAGGATAGTAATGACTTGCTTCATCCGTTCGCTATCCACAGACTCAGCAACAAGAGTGTCGTCTGGCAGTTCTACAGATAGCTTAATTTTCTTTTCCCTCGCAGGAGCAGAAAATGCTTCATAGCATTCCAGTACAAGCGTATCCAGCTCCGTTCTGCCAAAGCTTGTCTGAAAGCTGTGATTGTCACTTCTTGCAAGCGTCAGCAGGTCATTTGTAAGACGTGCAAGCCGTTTGCCCTCTTTTCCGGCAATGGCAGCAAATTCTCTTTGCTGTTCCGGCGTACCCTTTTCCATTGCTCCAAGGGCAGACAGAATCGTATTGACAGGGTTTCTGATTTCATGTGATGCTGCTGCAATGAATTGTGACTGTTTTTCCTGTGACTCCCGAATCGGCTTCAGAAGTTTTTTTGTATAAAACCATGAAAATGCAAACAAAGCCACAATGCTCAGAATAATCATAATGTCGAATGTAAAATACAGCATATGGAGCTGTGCTTCAATTTCCGCAAGAGAATGTATCACGAATATCTCACTGCTTCCGTTTTCTCCCGGAATTGTTATGGCACTCACATGATAGCCATTCCCGTTCTTCTCATATAAGAATTCCTGATGCTCTGCCGTATAAGGCGATGTAAGCGGTGAGATATTATTCTGAAAATAATGACGGATATCTTCAATCAATTGCTGTTCGGACTCTGTTTTTGTATCATAGGTAAATCGAAATGGAATCCCATTGTCATACAGATAGAATAAGTATTCATAGTTACTTTGCAGATTTAAAAGCCAGTCATAGGATACGGATGAATTCTTCTCAAAGCTCATTGTAAAAGTGTTGATGTCGCTCTGAAAGCTTATAAGTGCGTTTTTATATAGGCTTCTATGACTGGTATACAGATAGAATACCGACATGATCGTCAGAATCAGAGTTGTGACAATGGTAAAAAGCAGAGTCAGCCGAAGATGTACCTTTTTAAACATAGTCAGCCCTCTTTCATGATTCGTCCGTTTCAAGCCGATACCCAATGCCACGAATCGTCTTGATATTGAGTGTGCTGCCAACATTCTTCAGCCGTCTGCGTATGAAGTACATATAGTTATCGAGATTGCCGTCCTCTATTTCATAATCTGCACCCCAGATTCTTGAAAGAATGGTACTTCTCTGCAAGGTCTGATTGGGATTTCGCAGAAACAGCAGGAGGAGTTCGCCCTCTTTCTGAGAAAGCGTACAGCTGTCTTTGGAACTTGCGAGTACATTTGCATCCTGACTATAAATCACATCACCAATTTCAAGCTGATTGAGATTTTCAAGATTCGGCGGACGACGAAGCAGACAGCGAATCCGAGCCATGAGTTCTCCAAACTCAAATGGCTTTACAAGATAATCGTCCGCACCACTGTCAAGTCCTGTGATCTTATCCGAAAGTTCTCCCAGTGCTGTCAGCAGGATGACAGGCGTCATATTTTGTTTGGAACGCATTTCCTGCAAGATGGTGATGCCTTCCTTATTCGGCAGCATACGGTCAAGGAGGACAATGTCATAGGCATTCTGACTGAGATAGTAATTTGCCTCCGCACCATCAAAGCACACATCAACTGCATAGCCTTCCTGCTCCAGCTGGAACTGCAGGAGATAGCATTGTTTTTTATCGTCTTCTATAACTAAAATTCTCATATGTTCACCTCACTGTCTTTATTATAGCAGAAAAATCAGCTTTGCGGAAGATTTAGAGATAATTTAGAGATTCGTATGTTATTATAAGGATATACCAAATATGAGGAGGCATGCATTATGTGCAAGAAACTGATTGCTTTTATAATGGCAGTTACAACAGCTATATTCCTTGAAGGGTGTAAAGAAAAAACAGAACAAAAACCTGTTACATATACCGGAAGATATGTGGAAGAGGAAGTATCTGTACCGTCTGACTCTTTTCCTGTCGGTGAGATGTTTTTTTATGAAAACAATATCGCTTTTACAGATAATTATTGCGAGTACATTTATATCTATGATAAAAGTAATAACAGCTTTACAAAAAAGCCGTTTCCCGATATATATTCACTTGGCAAAAACATTGTTGATTCCTCAAATGCCGTATCGAAATCGGGAGACTGCTTTATAGCATACTATGATATTGAGCAGAATAACAATTTGAAGTATGCATATATAGAAAACGGCAAGGAATGGGAGGAAATCAGCCTGAATATTCAAGCTGAAGCATTGGAATTCTCACAAGACGAAAGGTTATTCTGCAATAGTCTTGACGGTAAGGTTTACGAAATCGATATTGCCTCAGAATCTGCAAAGCCGCTGTTTTCAACGGAGAATTCCTTAACAGCGTTTGACGTTGTAAATGATTATATTATTGCGGTGGATTCATCGGATATATATTTTTATGATTATAAAAAAGAAGAATTAATCGAAACACCCGCTGTTTTCTCT
This sequence comes from Porcipelethomonas sp., assembly GCA_051881915.1. Taxonomy (GTDB): domain Bacteria; phylum Bacillota; class Clostridia; order Oscillospirales; family Ruminococcaceae; genus Porcipelethomonas. Next base: position 3,054 of record JBJEQV010000087.1, read on the forward strand.
GATTTTATCAAGGAACAAAATCCTTCCGGTTGGGGATATTTATTTGATTTTTGCGGCGGTGAAGATAATTCAATATATATCGTTTCAGAAAAAGGCTTGTATCGTTATATCATTGGCGGTAATATGATAGAACAGCTTATCGATGGGTATTACTGTCGGTTGAGTAATCCGCTGTATTCAATGAGCTCTGTAATTTGTGATGATGACGGTTCGTTCTGGATTTCTTACAGAGAGGGAGCAATTATGCGGTATCACTATGATGGTGATGCTGTAAATAAAACTGTCTCGGCACTTAAAATATACAGCTTAACGGAAAATGCTACTCTTTCGCAGATAATCAGTGAATATAAAGCACAGAATCCCGAGGTTAAGGTTTTTCAGGAGATAGGAATGAGTGATGGAGTTACCTATGACGATGCACTCAAAAACCTGACAACAGCAATTTTTTCTGATAACGCTCCAGATATTATTATGCTGGACGGACTTGATATTGATAATTATATTGAGAAGAATATACTACTTGACCTGACAGGCTGCGAAAGTCAGTGGAATCCTGACAATGCTCTGCTTGACAATGTTGCCAAATGGAACAATAAGGGTGGATTGTATTCAATAGCTTGTAAATTTGAATTACCTGTTTTACTTGGGTGGGAAAATGACCTTGCTGAAATTACTGATTTTTCAGATTTTGCAAATATAGTACGAAGAAAAAATGAAACAAATGAGAGTAGAATTACAAACTTGTATACTCCCGAAGAAGTGCTTGATACAGGACTTCGATTTATGTGGAATAGAATATTTGTTGATGACACAATAAATAACGATGCGCTTATGACTTTGTTTAATGATTGTGTAAACATCTATAATGCTGACGGTGCTGATTGCTCATCGTATGAGATAGCAGAGCATCTTGAAATATGTGAATGGGCTGAAAGCACCATAACAAGCAGGTGGCAGGCTTTTGCCGGATACAATGGTGCAAACATTAACGAGGGTCTGCTTAAGATTTCAATTGGAAAAACAGCAGGTTTTCGATTTGATATGGATATGATTACTTCATACGATTCGTTGAATCAGGATTTGGATTACACTTTAGGGTTAAGCACCAATAAAACAATTTATACGCCTACCTGCAATCTGGGAATATGCACAAAAGGTCAGAACCAGGATGAAGCAAAACAATTTTTGTCCATAGCAATTTCAGAACAAATTCAAAACGTCGAACTCTATGATGGTTTCCCTGTCAATAAAAAGTCTCTGGATTATTTTTACAGCAGAAATCCAGATGATAAGGAGGCTATTGGAGTTGGTCTTGAAAATGATAATACTGTAACTGTCGTTATGCAGCCTATGAATAAAGATGAGGTCAATGAATTTACGGAAGTAATTAACAGCCTTGATACACCGATTTACATTGATACAATGACCAAACAGATTATCATAGATGTTGGAACACAATGCCTTGAAGGATACCTTCCCACCGAAGAAGCTGTTACTGAAATCACAAGACAGCTTGATCTGCGAATGAAGGAATAACACAATGAAACATTTTACACTACATAAACAAAATCTGCGTCACGTACCTTTTCTTCTTCCGAGCCTGATTGGTGTTATGGTCTTTGTGCTGATTCCTTTTGCAGATTCGGTCAGACGTTCTTTCTGTGCCGCAGTTACGGGAGAGTTTGTGGGAGTGCAGAATTTTAAGGTCATATCCGAAAATGAAGCCTTTGCATTGGCTGTGAAAAACACCGCACTATTTACTGCGACCTGTTTACCGATACTGATCGTCCTGTCATTCTTTATTTCCTATGCTTTGTGCAATCTGAAATATATTCGTCTTATCAAGTCGGCATTCTTGTTTCCGCTTGCTGTGCCGACAGCAACCCTTGTCCTTGTGTGGCAGGTTCTCTTTGATGATGCGGGCTATATAAACTCCATCATGACTGAGCTTGGTTGTACGGAAATACGATTTCTGCACAGTTCTGCGGCATTCTGGGTGCTTGTGGGCAGCTATGTCTGGAAAAATCTCGGCTATACGGTACTGCTGTGGGTGACTGGAATGATGAATATTTCCACTTCTCTGACAGATGCCGCAAGGGTTGACGGTGCGAATGAACGGCAATGTCTGTTCCGCATTATTCTGCCGAACCTGAAACCAACGCTGTATACCATTACGATTATCTCATTTCTCAATTCATTCAAGGTGTTCCGTGAGGCTTACCTTGTGGCAGGCTCTTATCCCCATGACAGTATGTATCTCTTGCAGCATCTGTTCAACAACTGGTTTGTGAATATGGAACTGGACAAAATGGCAGCAGCGGCTGTATGTGTATTCGGTGTGATTTTTCTTGCTATCGTACTCTTACAGCGTGCATGGGATAAGGAGGGCTGAGCATGAAAAAAATAAAATCAATACTGCTTTACATACTCTTTGCATTACTTTCTCTTGTGATTCTGTATCCTGTCATGCTTGTCATTATCCTGTCAGTACAGGATTCGGACGAGCTGGCAGGCACTATTTCTCCGATGATACAGTTTACAGGTGAATATACGGATATTCACTATCTTCCGCAGTATCCAACCCTCAGTCATTTTAAGGATCTGCTGATTTTTACACCGGAATTCTATACAGTATTCTGGAACTCACTGCTTATGGTAGGATTCATTCTGGTATTTCAGCTTGTAGTGGCAGTACCGTCAGCATGGGTGTTTGCAAGATTTCGTTTCAAAGGGAAAAAGCTGCTGTTCAATCTCTATGTCATTTTCATGCTTATGCCCTTTCAGGTAACGATGCTTTCACAGTACATTGTGCTGGATAAATTTCAGATGATGAATACAAGATGGGCTGTTGTCCTGCCTGCAGTGTTCTCCACATTTGCTGTCTTTGTGATTTACCGTGGGTTTGCGGATATTCCGAACGATGTAGCGGATTCCGCACGCATAGACGGTGCAAATGAATGGCAGGTTCTGCGGTATATTGGTATGCCTCTTGGAAAGCATGGTATACTCTCTTGCCTTGTACTGAGTTTTCTTGATTACTGGAATATGGTGGAGCAGCCGTTGGCATTCATAAAGGACAAGAACAAATTTCCGTTATCGCTGTATTTGCCGATGATGGATTTAAGCAATGCGGAAATGATGCTGGCAGCATCAGTTGTAACGCTTGTTCCTGCGGTATTTGTGTTTATTATTGGACAGGATTATTTGGAACAGGGCATTATTTCTTCTGCATTAAAGGAGTAGTAAACATGAATGAAAAACATATAACACTCAAAACAAAAGCTTTAAGATACTTCCTGCTGTTTCTTGCAGCAATGCTAATAATGACTTTTGCCTCCAGAGCAATTTATGCGTATCAGCTGCCGAGAGTATCGATCACAAATATGAAAAATACTACGTTGAATTATCAGATTGAATCGAGTGGTACGGTGCAGACAACAAAGGAGCTTCCGCTGATAGCAACACCTAAACTGAGAGTTGCCGAAGTTTGTGTGAAAAGCGGTGATGTTGTAGAGGAAGATGATGTGCTTATGAAGTATGATACGGTCTATCTGGAAGATTACATAGAAAAGCTCTCACGGCAGATTGAAATTGATACATTGACGAGATCTGATTATTATACTGCACAGGCATGGAACAGTGCAAAAATCCTTACATTTCAGATAGAAGATAATCAGAAAAAGATCGAAAGCTATCAGCAGTTTCTGGATAACGGTGCTGTGATGCTTTCTCAGACAGATGGTGTGATAACGGATGTGAAAGTGAAGGCAGGTGACTTTACAGAAGAAACAGCAAGCTTCATGATTGCAGACAGATCTCAGAATCTGTATTTTTCAGGAGAAATAACAAAGGAAGAAAGCAAGCTGATTGCTGCCGGAGATCTGGTCAACATCAGCTTCAGAAACGGCAGTGTCAGATTAGAAGACTGTGAAATCAAATCTGTCACAGCTGCAGATAAGGATGATATTTATAATGTGGAAATTCCACTGAATACTGCTGAGGTAACAATCGGTGAAATCGGACAGATGTCTGTTAAGGTTGTTTCAGAGGAACGGTATGATTGTATTCCACTTGAGGCAATTCATAAAAATGGTGATCAGCACTATATCTATCTTGTGGAGGAATCCGAGGGCTTTCTTGGAACTGAATATAATATTTCCGTCCGTAATGTTGTTGTTATGGAGCAAAATGAAAGTTATGCAGCTGTGCAGGATTCAGGACTTGCCAGTGAGGATCTGATTGTCACCTATTCAAATAAAGAGTTGTATGAAGGTCAAATTGTGAGGATGGGATAAGAGAATGATTGGATTTAATTTGGTTTGCTGAAAGAAATCTAAAAGGCGATACAACTCACTGAAAATCATCTAAGGATAGTCAAAAACAATTTAAAAACGGCTTTCTGAAAAGAAAAAACGCTTCACTTTCCAGTATCATGAAATCGGAGAGTGAAGCGTTTCTTGTTATAGCAAAATCGACTGTTAATGCTCGTAGGGAATTATAGAAGGTTCCGCTGTTGATATTTCTCACAGCATAAACCGTATTTTATTCAAGAGCTGCCTGACCGATGATATTGATATCAGGCTGCGGAGGGGTATCCATATCAGTACCGAAATAATAGCTGAGCATATTGGACTGCACATAACCCTTTGAAGTCATATCATTGCGGTATGCAGGGTCTTGCGCAAAGGTGTTGAAACGGTATTCCGTGGGGATATTTGTTGAAACAATCACAAGACTTGAATAATCATAGCCTGTGCAGATTACCTCCTCACGCCAGTCGCCGAGAATATCGCCGTAGAACATGGGGGCGCCTCTGTCGCTGGACGAGCAGCCTGTTATTTTCCATGTTGTAGCAAGTCTGCTGACAGACTGACTTTCGTAATTCCACTTTTCTATCTTGCTGTCGTTATAGGATTCACTGAAAAGATCACCGTCCCAGTAGAGTTTCAGCGAGGGATAAGCATTAGTATCACTTATTTTGCTGCCGTTCTTGTCGTACATTCCCTGGAATGACCACACCTCATAGCCCTCGTGAGTGGGGTCAACATCGCCGATGTCGCCTCGTCCGACGTCCACACTTCCGTCACCCGCGTAATTCGTCCAGAGCAGTTTGCCTGTCGAGGCATTATATATGTATTCAAGGAGTGTGTTCGGATTTCTCTGCTGTATGCCGTAGCCAAGCATTTCCTTGCCGTTATCTGCATTGGAGAAAGCAGTTATATGGTATCTGTCACCGTGGATAACATCGGGCATATTATAGCGAAGCGTTCCGTCACTGTTCAGTGCGTAACCCATGTGCAGAATTTCGTCCTTGCCGTCGTAGTCAACGTCCTCTACACGGAACTGGTGCGCCTCAGCTCCGCCGCCCTGCTTTCCTGCATCGAATTTCCATTCCTGCCTGAATGTATCACCGTCGCCAAAGCCGTATGCGACTATTAAGCTGTTAAAGCTTTTGTCAGTGTTGCGGTTTTTCATCCAGCAGACAAGGCTCGGGTGAACACCGTCCAGATAGCCTATCTCCATCATACAAGCCATAGGACCTACACTGAGATAGTCGGTCGGAAGATTTACAGAGGTTTCCAATGCGCCGGTCATGCCGTTGATGACAGCTATCGCCTGACCGTTTGCGCCTGAATTTGAGGAATATGTTTTGCCGTCGCCGAACGTAACGCCGTCAGCAATTCGGACAAGTACCTCGGCAGTTCCGTCACAGTCGATGTCGTAGACTGTTGCACCGTCCCACATTCCGACATCAATGGTCGATGCGCCCGGACTGATGTTGTTCTTGTTTTCACTGTTCACGCCAAGATCGAGCGTCCAGAGGTATGTTCCGTCACTGAGGTACGCTTCAAGCTTCTGATGATCGTCGGCGCAGCGGTCAACGAGGAAATCATAAGCACCGTCACCGTTGAAATCGCCTACCCATACAAAGTGTATAGTACCGCCTTCCTTGATCGGTATGATCTGTGCAGCACCGGCATTATTCTTATCTCCTGCAACAGATGAACCTGCTTTCAGCATGAATTCGCCGTCTGTGGGTGTTTCAACTCCGTTGTAGACAGTTGTGACATAGTAGGTATTATTCTTTGTCATATCAGCAGTCGTGTCAGTATAATTCGTTCCGCCCGTCAGTACCTCAGAATTAAGCTTGGCGGTAACTCCGTCAGTTGTTCTGTACACATTGAATCCGATATCAGATTCATCGCTTGCAAGCAGCCGCCAGCTTACAAATACTGCATTTCCGGCACTTACAGCGTATGTTCCACGGTCGAGATACTCGTACATTCTGCTGCCTGTGAGCGTTTTCTGACCATTATAAGGCGGTTCCTCCGGCTCTGCTCTGGGAGGAATATAAATGGGACCGGACGGAAAAACTTTAATTTTTGCAAGCAGATAATCCTGCATAAGGCGGATATCCTCCATATCAAATTCTCCGTTGGCACTCAAATCACAGATCGCTTTCTGTAAATCTGTAAGACTATCCGGATTTGCATAACCCTGCTTCATAAGTATTAAATCAAATACCGAAAGGCATTCGTCACCGTCAAGGTCTCCGCAGCAGTAAACCTTTTCCTCTTCGGCATAGGTGTGAGCAGGCGGAATCGACCCCATTGCCTGTATCAACGTAAATAAAGCCAAGCTGACAGCTACACCTTTTTTCGACATCTGTCTTCTCATATTATTTTTCCCCATTTCATAGTGATTTATCGAGAAGCTCACGTTTCATCATACATAAGTCAAAAACATTCAGTACCCCGTCTTCATAAAGATCGCCTGCTTTCCAGTTCGCAAGCTCTGTATCCGGAACAGCAAGCAGCCATTTTTGAAGCAGAGCAACGTCTGTGATATCAAACTTACCGTCCATATTCAAGTCGCCTCTTACTTCGCTGGTCACATTGTCAGAAGCAAGTATGATATAGTTCATGCACCCTGTTGCCTGTCCATTTGCACCAAGCGTGACTGTTTCTCCCGCTTTCAGCTCAAGTGCATAAAGTTCAAATATTACGTCATTGCTTGTGACAAGTGATATGCCTGGCTTTGTCCAGTTGTCAAGCCATGACGGAGCAGAGGTCACACGGCTGTCTACACCTGCAAACAGTGTAATATCCTTAACTGCCGTCAAATCAGCCTGTGCACTGCCGGAAGCCTTGGCATCACAGGGCGTTAAAATGATCTCCGCATTTTGAATACAGCCCGGAATCTGAGAAACAGCACACTTTTCAGCACTTCTGTCTCCGAAAACCTTGTCTCCCGCTTCAAGACATGTATCTATCGCCCAGCCG
>JBJEQV010000088.1:0-10206 GCA_051881915.1 Porcipelethomonas sp.
GGGTGACCTTTCCGAAAATGCCGAATATGACGAAGCCAAAAATGAACAGGCAATGCTTGAAGCAACAATTACACAGCTTGAAGAAACAATTGCCAATGCTGAGGTTGTAAGTGATGATCAGATTTCAATTGACGAAATCGGCGTAGGCTCAATCATCAAAATCAAAAGAGCTGATAATGATAAAATCGAAACTCTCCAGATTGTAGGTACAACAGAGGCTGACGCCGCAAAAGGAAAAATTTCAGATGAATCACCTATTGGGAAAGCTGCTATGAAGAAAAAGGTTGGAGATATATTTATTGTTGAAGCTCCTGTGGGCGAACTGAAATTTGAAGTAATTGGAATATCAAAATAACGGATGGTGATTATATAATGAGCGAAATTCAGAATAATAATCTTGAAGAAGCTGCTGAACAGGATATAAATATACTGAAAAAAATACGTCTTGAAAAGCTTGACGAACTTAAATCAAAAGGTGCTGACCCTTATGAAATAACAAAATACAATGTTACTGCTAAAAATGCAGATCTCAAGTCAGCATATGAGGCTGAAGAAGCTGAAATAAAGTCTGCTGCCAGCGATGATGAAGAAGCATTTAATGCAGGTCTTGAAAAACTCAAAGAAAAAACTGTATTTATTGCCGGACGTATTATGAGCTGGCGTGATATGGGAAAAGCTAATTTTATTGACGTCAGGGACGATACTGACCGCATTCAGGTCTATATAAGAATGAACGATATCGGCAAAGAAGAATTTGCCGAATTCAAAAAGTGGGATATCGGCGACATTATTGGCGTTGAAGGCTTTGTTTTCAGAACAAGGAAAGGTGAGATCTCTGTTCACGCCGCAAAGGTGACCCTCCTTTCCAAATCTCTGCTTCCTTTGCCTGAGAAGTGGCATGGTTTAAAGGATCAGGATATAAGATACAGACAAAGATATCTTGATCTTATTGTAAATCCAAATGTAAAGGATACTTTTGTCAAGAGAAGCATGATCCTCCGTGAGATCAGAAGTTATCTTGACGGTCTTGGCTATATTGAGGTCGATACTCCAGTTCTTCATACTCTTGAGATCGGCGCTGCAGCAAGACCTTTCAAGACACATCACAATGCTCTTGATATGGACATGTATCTAAGAATTGAAACTGAACTTTATCTGAAGCGTCTTATTGTCGGCGGATTTGAAAAAGTTTATGAAGTAGGACGTATCTTCCGAAACGAAGGTATGGATACATCGCACAATCCTGAGTTTACATCTATCGAAATGTATCAAGCATATACAGATTACAAGGGTATGATGGAACTTATAGAAAACATGTATGAACAGCTTGCCCTGAAGATCTGCGGTGATACAACAATAAATTATCAGGGTGAAAAGATCTGCCTTAAAGCGCCATGGGAAAAGCTCACAATGGTAGAGGCTGTAAAGAAATACGCCGGAGTTGACTACAACGAATGGACAACTGATGATGATGCAAGAGCGTGTGCAAAGGCTAAAGGCGTCGAAGTCGAAGAAGGAGAAAATGCAACAAAAGGACATGTTCTTATTGCATTCTTTGAGGAATTTGTTGAGGATAAGCTCATTCAGCCGACAATTATTTATGACTATCCTGTTGAAAACTCCCCTCTTGCCAAGAGAAAGCCTTCTGATCCTGCATTTACTGAAAGATTTGAGTATTTTATCTACGCAAGAGAGATGGGCAATGCATTCTCTGAACTGAATGATCCTGTTGACCAGAAAGAGCGATTTGTTAAGCAGGTTGAAGCGAAACGTGCTCAGGGAGCAAATGCTGAAGTTGATGAAGATTTTGTAACAGCTCTTGAATACGGTATGCCTCCGACAGGCGGTCTTGGTCTTGGTCTTGACAGACTTGTTATGCTCCTGACTGACAGTTCATCTATAAGGGATGTTCTGCTATTCCCGACAATGAAGCCAATCGTTCAGCAGAATCAGTCACAGACGGAAGAATAAGTATTAAACATTAAATTTACTGATAACTCACGACTAAAGATAATAAAAATAATACTAAAAATAGCTGTACTTAATTGTACAGCTATTTTTACAGTAGTTAATATAATTTAAATTTAAAAAACTTTAAAATCAGAGTCATTACCGCCAAATCTGTCTTCAGGCATTTCGGGAGGTGCACCGTTCATAGGCATTTCACCGTTGAATTCTCCATTGTTTTCACGTCTTCCGCCAAAATTGCCGCGTCCGCCCATTTGTCCAACAGCACCGTCACCAGCAGATGTTACAGCTTCGGAAATTTCAATCGTATCAAGGAGATATCCACCGCTCAAAGCAGTGTTTCCATAATAACCGTCTTCTGAATTTCCTGAGCAGCTTCCGCCGTAATACACACTGTATTTTTTTCCTGCTGATAAATCAGGAGTACTAATTACAACAGATGAATAACTCTTTGATGGAGTAAAAGTCAGAATTGAATTACCGTTTTCATCAGTAATACTAACAGGTGTTCCTCCCTGCTGGGTTTCGGAAAATGCAACAGAAACAGAATATTGCGAAGATGAATCTGATGGTGTTTCTGCCATTCCGGAACTTCCGGCAGCAACAAGAATTCCTCCTGTTACAATTATTTCAGTTCCCGGATCAAGTGCACCATTTCCATCATTTACCGGACCATTAACAAGAATTGTCCCTCCACTTATATTAATTGTACCGTTTGAATCAAGACCATCACCATCTGCATTAACATATACATATCCATCATTAATATTCAGCTGACAATTTTCAGAAACATCACCGAAACCACCTCTTAAATCATGACTGAAGTCAGAATCAATTTGTTCGTCTGATGATGAACCTTCACTTGCATTAAATCCATCATCACTTGAATTGATCCGAACGATACCTTTGTTAATATTAATAACAGTTGCTTCAATACCTTCATAGGATTCCGAAATTGTAATTTCTCCGCCGTTTATATCTATATTTTCGTTTGCATGGATGCCGTCATCAGCAGATGAAAGATTTAAACTGCCTCCATTTATTTCAATGCTTTCATTTGAATGCAAGGTATCATCGCCGCAATTTGCATTAATTGTACCATTATTAATTATAATATTAGTGCCTGCTTTTATTCCTTTTGCACTTATTTCGCTTTTATTGCTGTTACCTTCCATAGAATTTTTTCCGCCGAAAAAACTATTTTCGCTGCCGGAAGATGAATAACTTCCGGATGAACCGTTTGCGGTTAAAATATTAAATTCACCGTTTTCAATAAGGACTGATGTTTCTGCCTGAAAAGCATCGTCTGCAGCAGTAATATTAAAAATACCGCTTTCAATGATAATATAACCTTTGTCAGTTTCAGCTGAATTTGAAGATTTCATACCGTCAGCATCTGAATCAATGTTTATCTCAGCATCACGCACAATAAGTTCATCCTTACCCTTTATGCCATTACCGACAGACTTTACATTTATCTTTGTATCAGCAATATTAAGGTCATTTTTGGTTGTTATCCCCTCGTTATAGTTTCCATTAATATTTAATGTTCCTGTTCCATTTATTGAAAGATCATCTGCACTGAAAATCACAGCATCAGGTTCATTTTCTTCATTTTCATAATCGTATTCCACACCGTCACTTAAAGTGTTTACAGAATTTTCAGCAGCAGTTATGACAGTCTTATCAGAATTTTCTATATAAATCGCCGCTGAATTGTTGTTTGTGATTTCGGCATTATCAAGAATAAGGTGTACAAGCTCTTTTGTATTGACATAAATCTGACCATCAGAAAGAGTTCCTGAAACATGATATGTCCCACCCTGAGACAATTCAATTATCCCACCGCTTATACTTACCTTTTTACTGTCAGATTCTGCTGTAGTTCCTTTAAGATAAATCTCAGCAGCATTTTCTGCCGAAACATTAAGGTCATCATCATCAAAATATTCTGAATTTATATTACTCAAAGCTTCTGCACTTTCAGTTTTACTGTCAGAATTTGTACTCTGCTTTGATGATGAAATATCTTCAGTTGAAGTAACATCATTGGAAGAATTGTCACTACATCCATATACCGAAAGACCCATAAATAACGCTGTAACTACTGCAAGCATTTTTTTTAATGTTTTCAAAAAATCACATTCTTTCTGTTATTATTTCCCTCTGTGATTTCTTTTATCTTTTATACTAATATTATTTCATACTATTGTTAAAATTGTGTGAAATAAAAAAGTAAAAATAAAGAAAATAATGCCCTTTATAAGGGCATCATTTTAATATTGTTATTATTCCGCATTTTCTTCCGAAGAATTATCATCGGAAACCTCAGTTGGAGCATCTGTCGGAGCTTCTGTTGGTGCTTCTGTTGGCGCTTCTGTTGGCGCTTCTGTCGGTTCAGGGTTACTTGCATAATAAATAGTTACTACCTCACCTGAATTAATGTCAATTTCATACCCCGGTTCAGGATCAACTCGGGTTACATAATCGTTCTCAACATCCATATTGATTTCTGATATCTCAGTATATTCAATACCTAAATCATCAAGAAGTTCTTTATATTCATCAAGCATATAACCCTCAAATTCAGGAACTTCTTCCTTAGGTGTTCCCTTGCTGACTCTTACCTTGATAGTAGCGCCTTTATCAAATTTTTTTCCTGCTTTAACTTCTTGCCAGAATATTATACCATATTCATACTCGTCATTGTATTCAAAATCAGCATCAAGCTTTATACTATTTTTCTTTTCGGTTTCTTCCTTGATATCTTCATATTTTTTTCCGATCAGATCAGGCATTTTATTCTTGGAAGATTCAGTAGGTTTGTCTTCTTCCTCTTCAGTAATCTCTTCAATAGTTTCAACAACTGAACTTTCATCATTAATACTGCTGTACTCTCTGATTCGGCTCGTATCACTGCCTGTAAATAGTTTTATAAGGATGATAGCAATTACCATTATAATGGCAATTAAAAGAACACCAATAATAATCGGGATTTTTATACGATCAAGAGTAGAAACATTATCGTCCCCTTCTATTGCCTCATCATAGTCATCATATTCATCTTCGTAATCATCATACTCATCATCATAATAATCAGCATAAGGATCTCCGTAATTTTGTGAAGTTTCAGTTATTCCATCTCTTGAAATGGTCATTGTCTGACCAAAGCCGGATGACGGCTGATCAAAAAGACGTGTAACAAGCTCGGTTATAGTCTGGATTCTCTCATTTCCGGCAATGCACATTCCCTGCATAATAACATCAGAAACATGCTTCGGAATATTTGGATTAAGTTCCTGGGGCGGATAAAGATTATCATTCTTCATTCGCTCATTTGCCGGATCAGGCTTTGAGCCTGTAAGAATTCTGTAAAGTACAGCACATATTGCGTACACATCTGTCCATGTACCCTGTCTGGCAGCAGCAGAATATTGCTCAGGAGCTGCATATCCGTGAAATATCTCCGATTTAAGTTCCGTACTTACAGTTCTGAGACTTGATATACCAAAATCAGTAAGCTTAAGTTCACCTTTATCGGTTACATATATAGTTTCAGGACTTATTCCTCTGTGAAGTACTCCGGCATTATGAACAAGGCTCATAGTTGTAAACAAAGGCGGAAACATGGCTGAAACCTCACTCCATGTGAGTTCTCCCGCATTTTCTTTAAGATAGTCTACAAGCTTCTGTCCGTCAATATATTCATAAACCGCATATGTAGTATTATTAACGGCAAACAAATCAAGAGTAGGTGACAGATGACTGCTGAGACTTCTCATTTTTGCCAGTGATTTGTTCAGCTCGGTATATTCTGCCATAAGAGCTTTATACTGTGCAAGATTATTGTAGCTTACAGAAATTGTGGATTTTCCTTTAACTCTTACACAAAGACCCTCAGGCATATATTCATTCAGAATAACTTTACAGCTTACAGCCGTATCATAAGCAATATATGATGCACCCTGACCGTTTGCATGAAGCAGTTTTCCGACAATATATCTGTCGTGAATAAAAGTTTCAGGTGCTATATATGACGGAAGATGCGGCGTATTGTCAGAATAGCCGCAGTGAGGACAAACCTTTGCTGTGCCCTTATTTTCCATACATCCCATGCACAGTTTATTTTCGACCATTGCTTACCCTCCGTAATCAGATTTTATTGATATGGTATTTAACCATCTTAATTATTTTATCAGCAATAAATTAAGTTGTCAACATTTTAAGCTATATAAAACTGTTTAGCTTTTGAATTGTATTAATTCTGTAATCTTTTTTAATATTTTATCAATAAACCATGTCATAATTTGTAGTAATTACATCAGAATCATATTAATGTTAAAATAATCCTAAAGCTTAATGAGCCCTCTGTCAATCATTTCCTGTGCTGCAAGCATAACTCCGGTTTTTCCGCTTGAATATGTAATCCCGCCCTGCATCCATGCTGCATAGGGTTCTTTCATGGGAGCGTCGGCAGAAAGTTCAATTGAAGCACCCATTGTGAATGCACCTGCCGCCATGATTACCTGACTGTCATATCCCGGCATATCCCAAGCTTCGGGAGTTACAAATGAATCCACCGGTGCGCCCTTCTGTATTCCGCAGCAAAAAGCATTCAGCAGTTCCGGACTGCCAAGCTTCAGAACTGTTATGATATCACCTCTTGTTTCTTCAGCTTCGGGACTGCATTCAAATCCCAGGAGCTTAAATAAGGCAGATGCAAAATCAGCTGTCTTTATAGCATTTGCTGTAACATCAGGAGCCATAAAAAGGCCCAGAAACATTTCCCTGTTCTGCGAAAGGGTACAGCCCACTTCTTTTCCCATTCCAACACAGGTAAGGCGATAGGAACACATTTCAACCAGGTCTTTTCTGCCAGCAATATAGCCGCCCGTTCTTGCAACGGCGCCTCCTGCATTCTTTATAAGCGAACCAATAATCAGATCTGCTCCCACCTGTGTGGGTTCCCTTGTCTCAACAAATTCACCATAACAGTTATCAACCATGATGATCGCATCAGGATTAGCCGTCTTTACTGCACGGCACATTTTTTCAATATCACTGACAGTAAACGCACTTCTGAGGGAATATCCTCTTGAACGCTGAATATATGCGACCTTTGCGTCTTTGACCTTTTCAGCGATCGTTTCAAAATCAGCTGTCCCGTCCTCTTTAAGTTCAGCACAGTCGTATTCGATTCCAAAATCAGCAAGAGATCCGTTTCCTTTTTCTCCTCTGATTCCTATTACCTCTTCCAGTGTATCATACGGCTTCCCTGTTATCGAAACAAGCTTGTCCCCTGTTCTCAGAACACCGAACAAAGCTGTCGAAAGGGCATGTGTACCGGAAACAAAATTGTGACGCACAAGAGCATCCTCAGCTCCGAAGATCTCAGCGTAAACCTTATCAAGAGTTTCCCTGCCAAGATCACCATAGCCATACCCGGAACTGCCGTAAAAGCACTGCTCACTTACTTTATTATTTATAAAGGCAGATAATACCTTCTGGCCGTTATATTCTGCATTCCTGTTTGTTTTATCGAAATCACAAAGCTGTTCTGCCTTTTCTGCAAGTACAGTCAGCTTACTGTCAAAATTAAAAAAATCACTCATTTTTACTGAAGCTTTCCTTTCATTTCACTTTCCCTGTCATCACCCATCCGCTCAAGAACGTATTGGGAATCCGCAACTTTGAAGCCTATTTCACGGTAAAAGCTTTCTCTGACATCAAGAGCATAAAGATAGGATATTTTCCCATGGCTTTCAAGGTAATCTGCAAGCCATTTAAGAAATTTCCTTGCATAACCGTTCCCCCTTGAAGCTGCTTTTGTTGCAACCTGTCCGACAAGAACATAACCGTTTATATCATATACAAGTGAAGCAGTTGTTGTTTCTTTATAAGTAAGAATACTGCTTATTCCTCTCCTTACTCTGTGAGAAGTATCAGTCAGCCAGAGAGGATAATCCGTCAGGTTCGGGAATCCCTCCTGAAGTATCTCATAAACACTGTCAAGAGACGGAGAAAAGTTTATATCGTTTTCATCAATATCGCTGCTTCCTCCGCCGACAAGCTGAAACATTGTTCTGTGCAGCATCTGATACGAATCAAGATCCTTTATCATATCAAGCGCTGCGCTGCTTCCCTCAATACGGAACGGCATATTCATCTCAGCGAAGCTTCTGAGCTCCTCGGGGTCAAAATCATTTCCGGATATAATCATTGTAGAATTGATTATGAGTATTACTCCCGAATCTCCTGAAATATAAAACCGGCAGAAATCATAAGCCGTACCGTACGCATCAAGATACGCAAGAATACGCCGACCGCAGCAGGACTGCATTAGCATTTCATAATTTATCAGTCCCTCATCTTCAAGCCGCCTGATCATAACTGAGCCGCCTTTTTCATAAGTTCAGAAACAAGTTTCAGACACGCATCCATGTCGTTCCTGTTTGCTGTACAGGACGGAGAATGGAGATATCTGCAAGGCAGCGAAACTGCTATCGTTCTGACGCCGCAGCCTGTAACATGAATTGCACCGCTGTTGTTTCCGCCGGCTATCATTGTCTTTGTCTGACACGGGATTCCTTTTTCGGCAGCAAGTTCAAAAGCCATTGTGTAAAGCTCATGGTCATACATGGTACTTCTGTCCATATACGACACAACAGCACCCTTACCCAGACTGCACACACGTTTGTTTCCCGAAACACCGTCCACATCAGCGGCGGTAGTTGTCTCAGTAACTATCGCTATGTCCGGCTGAACAGAAAAAGCTGCTGTTCTTGCCCCTCTGAGTCCGATCTCTTCCTGAACTGAAAATGTAAAATATGTGTCATATTCAAGCTCAGAGTTTATAAGTTCCAGAAGAAGCGCACAGCCAAATCTGTCATCAATTGCCTTTGAGGTTATACAGTTATTTCCAAGTTCGGTATAATACTGTGCAAAATAGATATAGTCCCCCGGCTGAATATATTTTTCCGCCTCTTCCCTGTCTCCTGCCCCGAAATCAACATATATCGATTCCATTGAAGGGGCCTTTTCACGCTCTTCCCTGGAAAGATTATGGACTGCCCTTGAGCCGGTAACACCGGTCATTCCGTTTTTTCCAAGAACGACCTGACGGCCTATGACAACGGATGGGTCAACACCGCCGACCTCATTTACCGTTAAAGTACCGTCTTCCTTTACAGAAGTCACAATAAGAGCAACTTCATCCATATGTGCATCAAGCATGATCTTTCTGGAAGGAGTTTTTTTGCCTTTTTTAAATACAATCAGATTTCCGAGATTATCCGTATGATATTCTGCGTCTGCGCTCAGATTTTTTATAATATACTCTCTTACTTTGTCCTCATCGCCGGAAGCTCCGTTGAGCATGCATAAGTTTCTGAGATGATCTGTCATCTTCCGCACCTCCTGATAAATGAAGCAAGAAGCTCACCTGTATATCTGACATCATCGATCTGTATTACCTCTGACGGCGTGTGCATGTATTTCAGAGGAATCGACACGGTACATGCTCTGCATCCGCATCTGTTTACACTGAACTGGTCAGCATTTGTAGAAGTAAGCCCGTGCATAACTTCTCTCTGGAAAGGTATATTTTCTTCGGTGCTTATCTCCATAAGCCTGTCTGATATTTCCCTTGAAAGAGACGGAGATATACCGATCATAGGACCTTTTCCAAGCTTTCCGCATTCGTATTCCTTGTCGCCCGATGTATATGCAAAGCTTACATCGACCGCAAGAGCAATATCCGGTTCAATTTCAAATGCAGCGATTTTTGCCCCTCTCTCACCAAGCTCCTCTTGGGACGAAAAAACGACCGATAAGCTGCAGGGAAGCTTTTCACCACGGAGAAGTTCAAGAGCATACAGTACAGATGCAACTCCGCATCTGTCATCAAGTGCCGCACCTGTAATTCTGTTCCCCAGAAGCTCGCGGCAATTTGTATCAAAGCTTATTTTGTCACCTGGAGAGACAACTTCCGAAAGCACTTCCTTGTCCATTCCCGTATCGATGCAGATATCATCAAATTCCGGAGCCTTTCCCTTTTCTTTGCCGCTCAGATGCGGAGGAACAGACGAAATCACTGCACTGACATCTTTTTTTCCGTGTATTACAACACGCTGTGCCGGAAGCAGACGCCTGTCGATCCCGCCGACATTTGAAATCTTTACAAAGCCCTCGTCAGTAATGTCGGTGACAATAAGTCCCACCTGATCTATATGTGCATCT
>JBJEQV010000089.1:0-10003 GCA_051881915.1 Porcipelethomonas sp.
GTCTTATGTCTACTCACAGCCGTCTGCACGGTTCGACTTCTTACAGAGTTCCGTGGGCATATGAGGAGGATACTCCGGACAATCCTGAAAATGCGTGTGCAGTTCTGCGATTCTTCACTAAGCTCAAGGGCAGACTTATGCCTTACCTGTTCTCACAGGCTGTAAAGACATCAACAGTCGGTATTCCTATGATGAGGGCAATGGTAATTGACTATGCATACGATACAGCATGCCATTATCTTGACAGACAGTACATGCTTGGCGATAATCTTCTTTGCGCTCCGGTTCTCAATGAAGAGGGTATTGCTGAATACTATCTTCCTGAAGGCAAGTGGACAGACATTATTACTAATGAGACTGTTGAAGGTGGAAAATATATAAAACGCAAGTGCTCATATCTTGAAATGCCTGTACTTGCAAAGCCGAATTCGATCGTTGTGTTCGGAGACTTTAAAAATAACTTTGAGTATGACTATGCATCGGGATGTAATGCAGTTATATATAACCTTGAAGACGGAAAGAGTGCTGAAGCAGTTATTTATGATACTGAAGCAGTAAAGGTAATGGAGATCAGCGCTGCAAGAAAAGGAAACAGTATTGAAGTTTCCTATAAGGGTGCAAAGAATGACTTTACTGTAAGCATAGGCGGTACAGATATTTCAGTAAGTGCTCCTTCTTCTGAAAACGGAAGCATTGTTGTTAAATTATAATTTTATGCCGGGACTGTGCGCAGCAGTCCCGCGGCATAAAGCCGGAGGTGCGTTTTAATGGCAAAGAATGATTTTGAATATGTCTGGACGGACAAGAAGCGTACAATTTTCGGGCTTCCGCTTTCCTTTACAAGATATTATCTGACAGAAAAGAAATTTATTACACGAGTAGGGCTTTTTTCTATTGTAGAAGATGAACTTGATCTGTATAAAGTTACTGACAAGAAGCTCGTCCTGAAGTTCGGACAGAGAATTTTCGGAGGCGGAACCATAATTCTTTATGTTAAAGACACGGATACGCCGATAAAGGAGATAAAGTTTATCAAAAATCCAAGAAAGGTCAGCAATCTTCTTGATGAGTATCTTACAAAGGAACGTGACCGTTACAGAATACGCGGACGTGATATGATAGGCAGTATGCATGAAGAGTGTAACTGTGATGACGGCTGTGATGATTTTGATGACTGATAATTAGTTTGAAAAGATGTGAAGAAAATGCTTGAATTTATAACTGAAAAAACAACCTGCTGGGAAAGACTTCAGAAAGAGACCAAACCCATTTATATTTACGGAATGGGAGACGGCGCTATGAAAATAATGTCGGTATTCAGAAAATACGGGATAAAGACGACCGGGATTTTTGCCAGCGATGATTTTGTAAGAGGACATTACTTTGAAGGCTACAAGGTTATGCGTCTTTCAGAGGTCGAAGAAAAGGAAAAGGAGTTCGCAGTGGTTCTTGCTTTTGCAGCAGGATACGAGGAGCTTGTTGAAAGGATAAAGTCTATTGCAAAAAAACATACTCTGTATGTTCCTGATGTTCCTGTAATAGGAAGCGGTCTTTTTACCTATGAATACTGTCTTGACCACAAGGATGAAATTCAGGCGGTTTACGATATTCTTGCAGACGATTTTTCAAAGAACGTGTTTGCTTCAATTATCAATTTTAAAATCAGCGGTGATATAAGCTATCTTGAGGGCATCACGACTACCAAACTTGATATTTACAGGGAAATAATAAAGCCGAATCTCAATGAGCACTATGTTGACCTTGGTGCATATAACGGGGACACTATAAAGGAACTTCTTGAAATTACAAGAAATCGTTATGTCAGGATCTATGCAATGGAGCCTGACAGAAAGAATTTCAAAAAGCTGTGCCGCTATATCGAGGGTAAAAATCATATTTATGCATATAATAATGCAGCATGGTGTATTGATACTGAGCTTCCGTTTGCATCAAAGTCCGGCAGACAGTCGTCGCTTGCAAACAGAAATTCAGCGCAGATGATTGAGAGCAGATCCGTTGACAGTATACTTGGCGGAGATGAAGCAACCCTTATCAAAATGGATGTTGAAGGTGCTGAAAGAGAAGCTATATGGGGTGCAAGCCAGACTATTGCGCGATATAACCCAAGGCTTATGATTGCTCTTTATCACAGGAATGAGGATATTTTTGAGCTTCCTCTCCTTGTTCATAAGCTCAATCCCAGATATAAGCTTTATATTCGTCATCAGCTTTATATTCCCGCATGGGAGACAAATCTTTATGCAGTAATTTAAATAAAGAAAAAGCCGTCACCGTAAAATAAATGGTGACGGCAATTATATATAAATGCAGAGAAATGGAGGATGAAAAATGAAAAGATTTTTCGGTATTGCTTTTGCTGCCCTTGGAATTTGTCTGATGATTGCCATTTTCCGCTTTTCTTCTCAAAGCGGCTTTGATACCAATGTTATGAGCGCAAAGTTTACCGGAAAAATTGCTTCTGTATTATTTGAAAATTATGATACTATGGAGCCCGGAATAAAACAGATCTTTACCAATGAGCTTAATCTGTTTGTCAGAAAAGCCGCACACTTTAGTTTGTATTTTCTTACCGGATTTGCATTTTTTGCATTTTTCTTCAGCATTCTTAAACGCAACTGGATTTCAGGGGTTTTAAGTATTGGAATATGTTTTATTTATGCTTTGACCGATGAATTTCATCAGAGCTTTGTTCCGGGCAGAACACCCCTTGTGAAGGATATTTTTATTGATACAGCGGGTTCTTGGGCAGGAAGCTTATTCTGCTTTATAATAATTGCTGCCATAAAATATGCTGCAGACTGTTTGCGTGGAACGGTTTTTAAGGGAATGAATAATAGTTCCGTTCAATAGCCTGCCAGTTTATAAGCTTAATTATACCGTTTATGTACCTGTCTCTGCGGTTCTGATACTGGAGATAGTATGCGTGTTCCCATACATCCAGCGGAAACAGTGGATTGAGCCGCTGTTCTATGGGTGTATCCTGATTTTTAAGGGTCATGATATGGAGCTTGCCGCACATATCTGATGTAAGGTATGCATATCCGGAGCCGAAGACAGACATTCCCGCTTCTTTAAGATTTGCCTGAAGATTGCTGAGTGTTCCGAAGGATTCACATATTATTTTTTCAAAGGCTTCGCTGGGTCTTGAGCGTCCGGCAGGCGCAAGACTTTCAAAATAAAGACGGTGGTTGAAAACTCCTCCTGCGTTGCGTTTTACGTCGCTGCGTATCTTTTCGGGCAGAAAGGCCTGTTTGAGTATGAGTGCTTCCACAGGAAGATTCTGATACTGAGGATATGATTTTATAATTTCATTAAGCTTCTGCACATAGGCGGCATAGTGACCATCGTGGTGTATCCTGATTGTCCTTCCGTCGAGCATTGGAGAAAGAGCGTTCGGCGGATAGGGCAGTGGTCTTACTGAAAAAGGGTAGTGTTCGGGTGCGTTCAAAATTTATCAGCTCCTTAAAAAGAGGTTTATATGAAAATATATGCTCTGTTTTCGCTGATGATTCCGATTGCAAAAATAACCGGAGCAGATATTCTGCTCCGGTTATTCTGATTTATCTTGCTGTTAAAATTTACGCAATGTACATTCTTTTGATGATCTGAGGATTAACGGGCTTATCTGAGTAATCTGTTTCGGTCTCGGCAATTTCGTCAACAGTTTCAATCCCTTCAACTACCTTTCCGAAAGCAGCATAGTTTCCGTCAAGGTGGGGAGCGTCTTCGTGCATTATGAAGAACTGCGAACCGGCAGAATCAGGCATCATTGATCTTGCCATTGAAAGAACTCCTCTTGTGTGCTTTAAGTCATTCTTTACGCCGTTGGATGAGAATTCACCCTTGATTGTCCAGCCGGGTCCGCCCATGCCTGTACCCTCAGGACAGCCGCCCTGGATCATAAAGCCCGGAATAACTCTGTGAAATGTGAGTCCGTCATAAAAGCCGCTGTTTACAAGCTTTTCAAAATTTTCGCAGGAAATGGGAGCAATTTCAGGATAAAGCTCAATTTTGATTTCCCTGCCGTTTTCCATTTCAATAATAACCATTGTTTTTTCCTCCAATACAATACTATTATAATTATAACATATTTTCAGAAATTATCAATATCCAATTTAATAAACTTTGCTTAATACGGCAACTTTGTATTATCACACATTTACTAATTCATTTTACATTTTTTTCTGTATGTTATCATATAGTTTTCACATTAAAAAGTATAATATAATTATAGAAAAAACAACAAAGCTTTACATAGAAAGGATGTTATTTATGTTAGAAAATGAAAACAGAAATTTCCCGACGGAAAACAATCAGAACATGTCTTCTCAGCCTGATATGACTCAGGCTCAGCATGAAAACACCGGCAATTGCAACTCGGCAAGTTACAGCTACTCACAGGGGACTAATCCGGGTTCCGTATACAATTCTTCTGTATATGAAAAACCCAGAAAGAAAAAAAGAGTTTTCACAAAAGTGATAGCATTTGCGGTATGTGCGGCTATTGTTTCGGGAGGATCCATACAGTGTTATAAGTATATAAGCAATAACGCTTCTCTTAATAATTTCTTCAGCAAGTCTGACGGAATAAATAAAAACAGTAAAAATAATGACGAATCATCGGAGGATGGTTCATCTGTCATGGCGGCAAAGAACACAAATTCAGAGTCAAAAAGCTGGATCGAACTTGCTGCAAGGGAAGACGGACTTTCCATTCCTGATGCAGTTTCCAAGGTTATGCCTGCAGTTGTAGGAATCTCTTCGGATTTTACTATCGAATCCGGAAATTATGGATATGACAACTGGTTTTTTGATTTCCCGAATCAGAATAACACCCAGACAGCTACGGCTACCGGTACAGGAATTGTTATGACAAGCGATGGATATATTATAACAAATGCTCATGTTATTTCCGATTCAACGTACGGTACAGCAACCAGTATTTCAGTAGTAATGTCTGATGAGACAGAGTATAATGCAACAATTATCGGATGTGATGAGGATACTGATATAGCGGTGCTAAAGGTAGACGCAACAGGACTTTCAGCAGCAGAATTCGGAAACAGTGATGATCTGCAGGTGGGCGAGCTTGTTATTGCAATCGGAAATCCTCTTGGATTTGAGCTGTTCGGATCTGTAACATGCGGTATTGTCTCTGCTCTGAACAGAGATATAACAGTAAATGAAAAACAGATGAATCTTATTCAGACAGACGCTGCAATCAACTCAGGAAATTCAGGCGGTCCGCTTATTAACAGCTATGGTCAGGTAGTTGGTATCAATTCAGCAAAAATGTCTACAAATTATTCAGAGAATTCCGCAAGTGTTGAAGGACTTGGCTTTGCAATACCTATGACACAGGCTAAGACAATTATTGATGATCTGATTAACTATGGCTATGTTTCAGGCAGACCTCAGTTCGGAATCAGAGTTACTGATGTTGATGAAACAACAGCAAGTCTTTATAATATGCCTGTGGGCATCTATGTAAGAACAGTAACTCCCGGCGGTGCAGCTGATCTTGCCGGAATTGAATCGGGAGATATTATAATCGGTATAAACGGTGAAGCGATTTCAACAAGTGAAGAGCTTAATAAGATAAAAAATCAGTTCAGCGCCGGTGATGTGATCACTCTTACAATTACAAGAAACGGTCAGGATATGGATGTTGATGTTACTCTTCAGGAAGTAACACATGGTGATGCTATATTCGGTGATGAACACAGTACAGTTGATAACTGATATAATTTACTTCTCTGTTTAATATATTATTCTCATGTGAATTATTTAAAGCCGCTTTTGATGAACTGCTTCAAAGGCGGCTTTCATTTATGGTTATAAAAACAGCTCCGGGTAAGCCGGGCGCTCATAAAGAAGTTTTAATGATTTGAATGAAAGGTTGCGTAGAATAGCCTACGCAGCCTTTCTCTTTTTGTCGTATTTCATACTGTCAGCAACGACAGTTGAAACAGCAACATCGAAACGGTAGTAAATGTCGATTTGCTGAGTTCTGTGACCACTGGACTTGTCGGGAGCGTGTACGACAATCTTTTCGATTAATTCGTGCATTATCTCAGGGGTAAGCTCCGTGATATGCTCATATTTCCGCACCACCTTAATAAAAGCTGTTACATCAGCGGACTTCTGCTCAGCGGTTTCGATGTAAGTGGTCAGCTCTGTAACGGTAATTTTGAGTTTTTTCTGCTCGTCCTCATATCCTGCCGACATCATGGCAAAGCGTTCGTCAGAAATTTTGCCAGATACATTATCCTCATAGAGCCTTGTGAAAAGTCTGTCAAGTTCAGCGATACGCTTCTCAGACTGCTTCAGAGCTTTCTTTGCCTTAGAAAGTTCCGAGGACTGCTTCTGAACGGAGTTATCCATAGCCGCCTGCACGAATTCTTCCTCGTTCTCCCTAACATTCACAAGCAGTTTGTTCAGCTCACTCAGTACGATTTCTTTCAGCACAATCGTCCTGATGAAATGAGCCGTACAGCCGTCCTTGTCCTTTGCGTAAGTGGCACACTTCATATGCTCCTGATCGGCGGTCAGACTTGTTGCACGGCATAGATACATTTTCTTTCCGCAGTCCGCACAGTAAACTATACCCGAAAACGGATTAACTTCTTCGTGTTTAGTCGGTCTGCGCTTGTTCTTGCGAAGCTCCTGCACCAGATCAAACTCCTGCTGAGTGATGATAGCCTCGTGAGTATTCTCGAAAATCAGCCAATCTTCCTTCGGGTTATCCACACGCTTCTTATTTTTATAGGATTTCACATGGGTACGGAAATTAACAGTGTGTCCGCAATATTCAGGTTTCTCAAGTATTCCTGAAATAGTTTCACTGCCCCAGCGATGAAGTTTAGCATTCTTGTGACCGTTATCCCTGCCCTGCGATAATGCGTAAACCGTGGGAGTCGGTATACCATCCTCCGTGAGAATACGTGCGATTTGCATCGGACCGTAGCCGTCAATGCAAAGATGAAAAATCTTACGAACCACTTCGGCAGGCTCATCATCAATCACCCACAGGTTCTTGTCCATTTCCGATCTTTTGTAACCGTAAATCGGATAGGAAAGCGGTTTGCCCGACTGTCCCTTCGCCTTGAAAACAGCTCTGATCTTCTTACTTGTATCACGGGCATACCAGTCATTGAAAATGTTCTTTAATGCCATAAGCTCATTTTCGCTTTTGAAAGTATCCACTCCGTCATTTATTGCAATGTAGCGTACATCATAATCAGGAAAAATGATCTCAATGTATTCACCTGTTTTTAGATAATCACGACCAAGCCTTGAAAGATCTTTGGTAATGACCGTGCTGACTTTACCAGCTTCTACGTCAGCCATCATTGCTTTGAATCCGTCACGCTCAAATGTCGTACCCGAAACTCCGTCATCGACATAGTAAACGGTATTACTAAAGCCATTATCCTCTGCGTACTTTTTGAGGATAGTCTTCTGATTGGTGATACTGTTGCTCTCGCCCTGGAGCATATCGTCCTGCGAAAGACGACAATATAATGCTGTTATCTTGTCTGTCATAATTAACCTCTCTTTCCGACAGATACAGCAAGCTATGTTATCATTATAGCGCACACCGGAAATAAATACAATGCGCCGATATTCCAAAGTTACACAGCCTGCTTCTCAGGTTATTGTCTGGATTCACCGAGGAGTTTTTCACTCTCACGAATAATCAGCCTTTTCAGAATATCTGAAAGTTTTTCCTTTGAAGCAGGGTTGAATACGGTAGTCACCGTATAAAGGGTATGCCCGATCTTGTACTCGGACATTCTGTTTAAACTGGATTCTGCCTTCTCTCTTTCTACGGCAGTAGTGTTTTTGTTCATAGCGAATTTTACTCCTTTAGCTTCTCTGTCTCTATGCTTTAGAGTCGAGGGCTTCGCATTCTATCTCTCACCCTCATAATAGCCGTAAGATCGGCTCAGTGTTTTGAGCCGACTGAGTATTTTACGACTATGTTTTTTTGTTGACGAAGTTTTTTAATACTCGTCACCGTCTGAATTGTCATAGAACGAAATATTATCGTCCTCGTCTTTGTCAGAATGTGAAATGCTGTTATCAGCATTTCCACCGCCAACCAGTCTCAGTAAATCATCATCGGACAAACCGCTTGCTCTCAACTTTTCCAAAAGCTGATGTTCCGAGCTGATGATTGCATCAAGCTCTCTGGGCTTGCAGTTGTATTCTTCTGCCATAGCAAGACGAGAAACTTCTTTCAGTTTTTCCTCCGCTGCTTTCTTTTTTGCCATATATCACTTGCGATACGCTTTTCCAAAACTTTGATTTTCAGGGTGAGCTGCTCTCTTTTCTCTGTATAAATGCCCATTCAAAAATCACGACCTTTCATTTTTGTTCTGAGCAAGTCAGCGCCAAGTGACAAGAGCCGACTTGCTATGTTCCCATTATAGCGCGCTCTACATCTAAAATACAAGCCGCAATGCGCACAAACTTTTATGGGATAATCTGGGAAATTCAACCGAGGAATTTTTGACTTCTAAAATTGAAAAGTACGCTATTTCGCTATTTATGCGATTAGTCATTTTGACCGGGGATTTTTTTGCTCGCCCTGAAATATTTTCAGAATGATATTGACGAGAGCCGAATTGTGCGCTATATTGATTATGGGGAGCCACGAAATAGAGAAAGTCGCACAGCTCCAATTCTCGAAAACGAGAAAAATGACCGAGCCAAAAGGCTCGGAATAAATGAACGCACCGGAGGGGCGTTCTCTCTCCCAGCAAGCACGGCAACTCCGCATTACAAATTTTGAAAATTGAATGTGACGATGCACAGCTTGTGAGAGGGAACCACCCCTCAGACCCCGAATCGAAAAAACAGAGAAAGGGAAAAAACAGAAATATGAAAGATGAAAACAAGCGTACTCTGTACCTGAAAGTCCGTGTCAGTCCCGAAGAAATGGACGCCATCAAGAAGAAGTTTCAGAACAGCGGTATGGACAGTCTCAGCGGATTTATCCGTGCTATGATCTTTGAGGGCTACATCGTTCAGGTAAACGAAAACGAACTTCACGAGATTTATAAACTCGCCGGAAATATCGCCAGCAATATCAATCAGATAGCTGTTCGTGTTAACAGCACAGGAAATATTTACAATAATGATATTGCCGAGATCAAAGAGAGCGTAAACAAGCTCTGGCAGCCGCTGAACTTTCTGAAAACTAAGGTGTTGCAGTTGAAGCATTGAGTATAACATAAAAGTGCTGTCAGGAGTTTTCCCGACAGCACGAAAAGCTGATATGTGCGCCTTGTACTGGATTATCTTTTGAAATTGCTGCGCTCTTCACAAGAATTATTACAATCTCTCCATAGAACTGGACTCTGAAATCTGAATAGGCTATAATATAGCTACAATAATTCCTGGAGGTGCGATATGTTAAAATATCCCGAATTGGCAATGCCCCGATGCCGTAAAGTCACAACGGTCTGTAATGGCAAGCGTGAGGTATGGGAGGACTATGAAGAAGCAAAGGCGTATTTTCTTGAAATGATGATGTCCGCCGAGGGCGAGGAGCGTGACCGGACGGAGTACGTTTATATTCAGCTCATTCATGGGCTGGAGGAGTGTTCGGACGAGGACAAATAAGACAGTATGACAGGCTTGCTATTGTGGGCCTGTTTTTATATCAATGATATGTTATACTGAAAGAGCAGTCGACAAACCCCCAAAAGTCTGGCAGAATAAAAGCAATAAAAACCAGAAAGGGAAATAAAAATGAAATACAGTAAAGAGTTCAAAGAGGAAGCATTGAAGCTTTCAGACGAGATTGGACTGAAAAAGGCTGCTCAGCAGTTAGGGATACAGTATTACACAATGTCTGACTGGCGTTCAAAGCGGAATGCAGCTATCAAGAACCGGAAGTATCAAATGTCTGATGAAGAGCTGAAGAAGCGGAATCTGGAGCTTGAACGAGAAAATGCAGAACTCAGAAAAGCCA
>JBJEQV010000090.1:0-9958 GCA_051881915.1 Porcipelethomonas sp.
GCTTGAAAAAACTCTTTCCGAAAGCAGCGGTCAGAAGCTTATCTATGTAATCCCGAATTTTCAGAATCCGACGGGAGCAGTAATGTCCCTTGAAAAGAGAAAGGGCGTTTACGAGCTTGCATGCAGATACAATGCAGTCATTCTTGAAGATAATCCTTATGGCGACCTGAGGTTTGCAGGTGAGGCACTTCCGTCAATAAAGAGTATGGACAAAGAAGGCAGAGTAATTTATTCGGGCACATTTTCGAAGATCCTTGCACCGGGACTGCGCGTGGGATATGTTTCCGCTCCAAAGGAAATAATACAGAAGATAGTTGTATGCAAACAGGTGTCTGATGTTCACTCAACTATATGGTCGCAGGTTGTTTGCGAAAGGTTTCTGAGCGAATGTGACCTTGACAGTCATTTCAGCAGGCTTCGTGAGATTTACAGGAAAAAGTGCAGTCTTATGCTTGACTGCATGGATAAATTCTTCTCGGACAAGGTGAAATACAACAGACCTGAAGGCGGGCTTTTCATCTGGGCAACTCTGCCGCAGGGAAGCAACATGACAGAATTCTGCACAGAAGCTGTAAGAGACTACAAGATCGCTGTTGTTCCGGGCACGGCGTTTATGATCAACGAAACCGACAAAACCGACTCATTCCGTCTGAATTTCTCAACGCCCACCGATGAGCAGATCGTAAAGGGTATCGAAATTCTCGGAAACATGACAAAAGAAAAATTCAGCTGAATTTAAGGCATTATTATTGCCAAAAATAAAAAAGGCGTGCTGTCCGCCGAAAAAAAGACAGCCGCTGCTTATGCGGCGAATGGAGAACAGATATGGCTAAAAAGCGTTCAATACTGGACAGATATCCGGTTACACAGAAGTATATCGTTTCAAGAGGTCAGGCTCTCAAATTTCCGGCAGCTCCTTTTAAAAAAGAGATCGCTGACGATGAGGTTTACGGAGCAGTTATTGATATGCCCATGACTCCCACAGTTATGGCGACCCTGGTATGCTTTATAAACGGTGCGGCAAACCTTTATTTCAATCTGGGCGGAGAATATATAAATTCTGCACAGCGTTACAGAGGTGTTGCACAGGCGTCCTTCGACTTTATCAGAAATGTTACCCCTCATCTGGGCATATGCCAGAAAACAACAAAATTCGATATGCCTGTTGCAGGAAAGCATTACATTTACCTGCTGACAAAGAAGGGCGTTTACAAGACTGAGATCACACCTAATGCGATCTCAAAGGATGATGATTCCAAAAGAAAAATTTTCAACATGTATCAGCGCGTTATGGGCGAACTGAGAATTGCCCAGATGAAGGATCAGGCAGCAGGTACAAGCAGCGGAAGCGTAAGCGAATAAAGCTCAGATAGCGCAATTTTACATAAAACAATGTCGAATTCGGTTATTTTTCAATGAATCTGACAAAGTTTGAAAAAACTATTGCAATTTTATAAGAATTAATGTACTATAAATATTGCTGAAATGAAATCGGGTGCTTTATAATGGTGGATTTTGAACAGAAGGAATCGTATAATATCGAGGATCTCATAAGAGTTGTTGAGCTTCTGCGCTCCCCCGAGGGATGTCCCTGGGATAAGGAGCAGACGCATGAATCAATAAGACAGGATTTTATTGAGGAGGTCTATGAGGCGATTGAAGCAATAGATCTGAATGACACGGAGCTGCTCCGTGAAGAACTGGGTGATGTTCTGCTTCAGGTGGTTTTTCACTGTCAGATTGAGAGAGAAAAAGGAAACTTTGTTTTCGATAATATCTGCGATGAACTTTGCAAAAAACTTATTGTAAGACATCCTCATGTTTTCGGTGAGGTAACAGTTTCCGATTCAGGGGAAGTCCTCAGAAACTGGGACAGCATAAAAAAACAGACCAAGGGTCAGGAAACATATACCGATACGCTTAATGCAGTCGCAAGATCCCTTCCGGCGCTTATGAGGGCTCAGAAGGTAGGAAAAAGAGCAATGCGTGCGGGAATGGATTTCAAAAGCGCAGATGACGCCTTTGAATGTATAAAGTCTGAAACAGCTGAGCTTGAGGAAGCAATTGCTTCGGGCGACAAAAAGCATATTGAAGAGGAATTCGGTGATCTGCTGTTTTCCTGTGTGAATACGGCAAGGCATCTCGGCATAGACGCAGAACAGGCTATGACTGATGCAACCGAAAAATTCATAAAACGTTTCAGCGAAACAGAAAAGGAAGTAATGCTGAACGGAGCCGATATGCCGGCTCTTAGCATAGATGAGCTTGACGTTTACTGGCGTCGGGCCAAGCAAAAATATTGATTTTATGTTCAGAAGAAAAATGGAGGTATTTTAAAATGACAAAGTCAGAATTAATTAATCAGATTGCAGAAAAGTGCGATTTTACAAAGAAAGATGCTGAAAAGGCACTTTCCGCAGTAGTTTCAACAATTACAGACACACTTGTAAACGGTGACAAGATCCAGCTCGTGGGCTTCGGTACATTTGAAGTTCGTGACCGTGCAGCAAAGGAATCCAAGAACCCAAGAACAGGCGAAACTATTCAGGTTCCTGCTAAGAAGGTTCCTGCATTCAAGGCTGGCAAGGCTCTTAAAGACGCAGTTAACGGCTGATTTCTTTATTGATGTGTAACGGGCAGAGGACTTAAAACAGTTCTCTGCCTTTGATTTTTGTATATAAAAAGAAAGGTGGTATCATAATTTGAGACTTGACAAATATCTGAAAGTAACAAGGCTTATAAAACGCCGTACAGTTGCAAACGAAGCCTGTGATGCAGGAAAAATCGCAGTAAACGGAAAAATAGCCAGAGCCTCCTATGATGTTAAAACAGGTGACATAATTGAAATAAACATGGGACAGCGTCCGCTTAAGGTTAAGGTAGTCAGTGTTTCCGAACATGCAACAAAGGAAACTGCAGCAGAAAATTATATCGTTATTGAATAAAACGGACTTAAAAAAAGTCCGTTTTTTTCTTAAAATTACTGTAACGAAATTCCTTTTGCGTTGTCTTATAAATGCCGGCAGAAATAACTGAAAGTCCCAATTGCCGCTTTCGGGATTTTCATTCTGCTAACAGAAGCGGAAGGGTGGGTAAATGTGACAGATTTTGAAGAGGTTTACAGACGCTACTACAAGGCTGTTTACCTTTATATTCTCGGGATTTCCGGGGACGAGAGCATAGCCGGAGATATAACGGCTGATACCTTTTTCAAAGCCCTTAAGGGAATTGAAAAATTCAACGGAAAATGCGATATAAGGGTATGGCTTTGTCAGATCGCCAAAAACACCTTTTATAACCGGTGCAAAAAACAAAAAAAGCTTACCGGTGAAGATGTTCCCGAAACGGTCTCAGACGGATTCGTACTTGAAGAACAGCTGGAAGATGACGAAAACGCGATGAAAATACATGAACTTCTGCACACCATGGACGAGCCTTACAAGGAAGTCTTCACTCTGCGTGTTTTCGGAGAGCTTTCATTCCGGCAGATAGGTGCAATTTTCGGAAAAAGCGAAAGCTGGGCGAGGGTCACATATCACCGTGCAAGACTAAAGCTTATAGACAAAATGGAGGAATAAAATGAGTGAGATAAACTGCAAAGTAATAGAGGATATGCTCCCGCTTTACACCGACGGAGTACTCAGTGATGAAAGCATAGAGCTTATTGAAGAACACATAAAAAGCTGCGGCTCATGTATGCATCAGCTTGAGGAACTCAGAAAAAATATTGTTATTCCGCTGGAAAAGGACGAAACCGTACTGAAAAAGATCAGGCGGAAATTTCTGAAGAAGAAAATCATTATTTCGCTGTCATCAGTCGCAGTCGCTCTTGCAGCTGCAGCAGGTATTCTGCTGTTCTGCACATTTCACGAAATACCGCTTGAATATGAGGAAGTAAAGGATCATATCATTATTGAAAACTGCGGAAACGGAAATTACAGAATGTATCTTGAAAACCTGAATACAGCATGTCTGTACGGCACCTCTGTCAACGAAGTTGAAAACAAAGAAAAAAACTGTTTGGATCAGGATTTTATTATAGGATTTTCCCAAAATGTATGGCAGAAATATTTCGGGATCGGAAAAAATAAAATAAGCAAGGATCTTATAATGGTTCTGTATGATGTTGAAAACGGTCAGTCAACCGATCCTTCAACATGGGAATATAACGACGACGGAGAACCTGAGGATCCCGGAATAATCTGCCGTAATGTAAAGTTATATTATAATTCCAATCTGACCCTTGACGGAGGATATGATTTTGAAGGGCTGCCGGAAAATCCGGGAGAGCTTATCTGGAAACGGGCAGACTGAAAAAAGGACGGTTAAAGCCGTCCTTTTACTATTTATATAATTCCCCCGGAGTGGAAGAAAACGTCCATGGAATCTCCGTAAAGGTTCCGTTGTAATTTCTCGTGCCCACCTTTATTCCCTCACTGCTGAAGCTGTCTTCGTCAGAAAAGTAATATTGTCTGAGCTTGTCTGTATATATGACCTCTGTGCGTGTTTCCCCGTAATTCAGAATAGGGGAAAATGTGTAGCCGTTATCAGATGCAAAGGTAGCAGCATAGGAGTACATATACCCATACACTGTCATGGAACTCACAGTAAAGGAATTGAGCTTTATGTTAGTTATGCCGTTTCCTAATGTAACCTTGCTGATATGATTGCAGTCCAGAAACGCAAACTCACAAATATACTGCACACTGTCCGGAAATACAACACTGGTAATGAAATTATCGCTGTTTTCATCATAGGCAAATACAGAATTGGAAATAACTCTCACCCCGTCCGGAATGACAATATCCGCATCATTTCCTCTGTATTTGTAAAGTATATAGTCGTTTATAATAACGAAGTCTGAAGATGATTTTTTTTCAAGGTTTGTTTCATAGGCGGTCATCACAAAAGGACGGATTCCCATATTGATTATTGAATCGGGAATACTCACATCCTTCAGCGAAGTACAGCTGTTAAATGCAAACGATCCTATTTTTGTAACCGACTGGGGAATAGTTATTCCGGTAAGTCCGGGCTGTTCTGAAAATCCATAGCTGCTGATTTCCGCTACCGTGTTTCCGTCAAGTGTGGAAGGGATATTTATGTTACCTGAAAGATCTCCGTTTGCAGAAACAGAAATGGTTTTTTCACTTTCACTTACGTATGTATATTTGAAACGGGAATCCTCTGTGGAGATCTGATACTGCGTATCAGCTGCAAAAAGATGCACTCCCAGCGAGACAAACGTTATTAATCCGGCAGTTATTCCTGCAATAAGTCTGAGTTTTATTTTCATTGAGAGATCTCCTTATTTTCCTTTTTCCTGAAAACAAAGATCTTGCTGATAACATAATTCAATATAAGAACTATAACGTTCGCAAAAATCTTTGTGACCCAGTAATTGATACCCATAAGAGAAAATCCCAGCCACATTATTGCCTGTTCAACCAAAAGAGTGGAAATACGTCCGCCGTAGAATGAAGCAGCTTCAGCAAGGAGTGCCTTTGCGCCCTTTGCCTTTGAACTGAAAACCCATATCCTGTTTGTAACATAAGCGAATGTTACTGCACATACCCATGAAACAGTTGTACTTGCAAGTGAAACAAAGTCCTTTCCAAAGCCTGCTGTCTCAAAAACAGATTTAGAAAGACCTGCCGTAACAAAGCTTACAACAGTTGTCAGCACGCCGAAGAACAGGTACATCAGCACTTCCTCGTATTTATAGTAAATATCCTGAAGCTTCTGCGGAAAAACAGAAACAATTTTATGAATTATCTTTTTAAACATTGCAGCATACCTCCATATCATTACTATAATATCACATTTTTGCAAAAAAGCCAATAGATAACTTAAAAATTTTTTCCGCCCCAGCCGTCAATATTTCCGCGCCGCATAGCTCCGAATATCCTGTCGGAAAAACCTTTGTTTTGCCTGTCCATCTGACGTATAAATTCTTTTGTTTTCTGACGGTTCGTGTTTCCGTCGGCAGGACACAGCGACTTTGATACGGGTAAATTATTCCTAAAAGCCGCTTTTTTGATATCCTTTTCCGGCGCAAGGACAAGCGGTCTTATTATATCCATTTTTTCTGAAATGCTTGTTATCGGAGAAAAGCACCCGATACGCCCCTCATTGAAGAGATTCATGATAAATGTCTCCACACAGTCGTTGAAATTGTGCCCCAGCGCAATTTTATTGCAGCCGAGCTCCTCTGCCGCGCCGCATATTGCACCTCTTCGCATCCTTGCACAAAGGCTGCAGGGATTTTCTTCTTTCCTGATGTCAAAAACCACTTCACCAATATGGGTTGAAACAACGTGATACTCTATTCCCTCTTTGCCGCACAATTTTTCAATTTCATCATAATTTCCTGGCATGCCGCCAAACTGAGGATCAATTGTTACACCTATTACATTATAATCTATTCCGATAAATTTTCTGAGACGCACCAGCCCCTCAAGAAGAACGAGACTGTCTTTACCGCCTGAAACACCCACAGCAACAACGTCACCGCTGTTCAGAAGCTCAAATTCCTGAATTGCTTTCCTCATATATCCAAGTATTTTCTGCATTGTTACCTCCGACCTGTAATCCTGTCTGAAATATACCCATTACAGGATATTATACAATAATTTTAATTTTTTTGCAAATATGCTTGAAAAAAATATTAATTTATTATATACTATAATTATAAATCTAATGGAGGATCTCATGAAAAATATAAATGATATGCTCCTGAATATCGGTTCAGGAAAATATGACCATCAGCTTGCTTCCCTTTACGGCTCAGGCAATATTCCTGCACAGAGAAGAAGACTGATAAAGGCTCTCAATGAATTTGAAAATCAATTTGGTTTTGACAGGGATGTCAGGATTTTCTCTGTTCCGGGACGTACAGAATTAGGCGGCAATCATACTGACCATCAGTACGGTCATGTTCTCACAGCAGCCGTCAACATGGACATTATCGGCATTGTTTCTCCTAATAATGACGGCATTATAAGAGTAAAATCAGAAGGCTTCCCGATGAATGAAGTGGCAGTTGCAGCAACATTCAATCAAAAACCCGATGAATATTCTCCGCTGGGTGACATGATTATAACTGATCTGGATCCTTATCCGGATGAAGAAGGCAAATCAATTGCACTGATAAGAGGCATTGCAGCAAGATTTTATCTTAAAGGGATTCATCTTACAGGTTTTGACTGCTACACAACTTCAGATATAATGAGCGGATCGGGCATGTCATCTTCTGCTGCATTTGAAGTGCTCATCGGCAATATTATGAACTCTCTTTATACCAATAACCGGACACCTGCTGCAGAAATTGCGGAAATATGTCAGTTCTCCGAAAACTTTTACTTTGGCAAGCCATGCGGTATAATGGGCCAGCTGACTGCCGCTGTGGGCGGGATTATCTCTATGGATCTTTATGACCGCGACAATCCTATGATAAGCAAGATAGATTATGACTTTTCAACCAGCGGATACACATTGTGTATCGTTGAATGCGGAGCAAGTCATGCTAATCTTATATCTGAATATTCATCGATTCCCGATGAAATGAAAAATGTTGCAAATTTCTTCGGAAAAACGTTTCTTTCAAGGCTGAGTTCCGAAGAATTTTACAAATATATTCCTGAAGTGAGAATCAAATGCGGTGACAGAGCAGTCCTCAGAGCTATTCATTTTTTTGAAGAAGACAAGCGCGCCGTAAGAGAGGCTGAATATCTTCAGAAAAATAACTTCCAGGAATTTCTGAAGGAGGTAAACAATTCAGGCCGCTCGTCGTGTATGTATCTTCAGAACATTTACGTTCCGAATGATGTATACAATCAGCCGCTGTCTATCGCTCTTGCAAAATGCGAGCTTCTGCTTCGTGAGGAAGGCGCTTTCAGAGTACACGGCGGAGGATTTGCCGGAACAATTCAGGCCTTTGTTCCAAACAGCCGTCTTGATTATTTCCGCCAGGAGATGGAAAGCGTTTTTGGCACCGGTACATGCCATATACTTGAAGTCAGAAGCGTCGGCGGTACAGAAATCGGAGATTAAAAACAGATTGGAGTAATTATGAAAAATATTTTGGTTACAGGCGGCACAGGATTTATCGGAAGCCATGCCTGTGTTGAACTTATTGAAAGCGGATACAACGTAATTATAATGGATAATCTTTTCAATTCCAAGATCGAAACAGTCGATAAAATCGAAAAGATCACAGGAAAGCGTCCTGTGTTTTATAAATCTGATATGCTCGATAAAGAAGCAGTAGAAACCATTTTTTCCGAAAATGAAATATTTGCTGTTATTCACTTTGCAGGACTGAAGGCTGTAGGTGAGTCGGTTCAGAAGCCTCTGGAATACTATAATAACAATCTCACAGGAACTTTGAATATTCTGGAATCGATGAAGAAACATGGATGCAAGCGAATTGTTTTTTCTTCCTCAGCGACAGTTTACGGGGTTACAAACAGGGCACCCTATACCGAGGAAATGCCTACCTCCGCCACAAATCCATATGGCTATACAAAGGTTATGATCGAACAGATTCTTCACGATCTTACAGTTTCTGATCCCGAAATGAGTGTTGTAGCGCTCAGATACTTTAACCCGATTGGTGCTCATAAAAGCGGCCTTATCGGAGAAAATCCTAACGGAATCCCGAACAATCTTGTTCCGTATATTGCGCGTGTTGCAAATGGTCAGCTCGATCATCTGAATGTTTTCGGAAACGACTATGATACCCCGGACGGAACAGGCGTCCGTGACTATATTCACGTTGTTGATCTGGCAAAGGGACATATTGCTGCTTTGAAATATGCAGAATCAAACGTTGGTTTCAGACCTGTCAATCTGGGAACAGGCAAAGGTTCAAGTGTGCTTGAGGTTGTAAAGGCTTACGAAAAAGCTTGTGGAAAACATATTCCTGTCGAGATAACCACAAGGCGTGCAGGAGACATTGCAACTTCTTATGCCGATACCAAACTTGCAAAAGAAATATTAAATTGGGAAGCTACACTTGATATTGATGAAATGTGTGCTGACAGCTGGAATTTCACTTTGAAAAATTCCTGAGCAAATTAAAATAAGCCATGCAGAAAATGCATGGCTTTTCTTTTTATAAATGTAATAAAAAAGCCTCCTGAAAATCAGGAGGCAATTTTACAAAAGAATATTAACTAATCAGAAATTAGTGCTTCTTCTTAAGAACAACTGCTGTTGCACCAGCTGTTACAAGACCTGCAACTGCTACTGCTACGCCTGCTGTACCTGTCTTAGGTGAAGCTGTCTTCTTAACTGTTGTTGTAGCTGCTACTGTTGTTACTACTGCAGGTGCATCTGTAGGAGCATCTGTAGGAGCGTCTGTAGGAGCATCTGTAGGTTCTTCTGTTGGAACCTCAACCTTGATTACGCCGCCGTATACGTCAAATGTCTCATATGGATCAGCTGAACCATACTTATCGCATTCAAGACCTACATTCCATGAATCGCCATTTGCATAGCCTGCAGGAAGGTTAAATGTAACTTCAGCAGAACCGCCAACGATAGCGCCTGTTGTAAATGTTGTGATTACAACGCTGTTGCCGTCTACAGCACCAGGAGTTGCAACTGCGCCTGAAAGACCAGAAACGCCAACATACTCAAGGTCAGCATCCCATGAAAGTGTAGCTGTGTAACCAGCTGCATCGTCATTTACAGATGAGCAGTCGATTGTAACTGTTACGGATTCCTGTCCGAGCTCTGTAACTGTAGCGTCAGAAACGCCGATTGCATTGCTGTCACCAGCACTTGCAGACATCATTGATGCTGCGCCGAGTACTGTCATAGAAGCCAGTACTGCCATTGTTCTTGTTAATACATTCTTCTTCATTTTAACTTTTTTCCTTTCTTTTCTATATTTGTCAAGCACGGAACCGGATAAATCCGGTCCGTACTGGAACAAACTAATTAATTAAGCTTT
>JBJEQV010000091.1:0-9728 GCA_051881915.1 Porcipelethomonas sp.
GTTAAGGTTCACGTAAGAATCAAGGAAGGCGACAAGAGCCGTATCCAGGTTTTTGAAGGAACTGTTATTGCAAAGAAGCACGGCGGAATCAGCGAAACATTCACTGTAAGACGTGTAGCTCACGGATGCGGAATCGAAAGAGTATTCCCGCTTCACTCACCTGTTGTAGACAAG
Source organism: Porcipelethomonas sp. (assembly GCA_051881915.1). GTDB lineage: Bacteria > Bacillota > Clostridia > Oscillospirales > Ruminococcaceae > Porcipelethomonas. Next base: position 175 of record JBJEQV010000091.1, read on the forward strand.
GTTGAGGTTATAAGACACGGTAAGGTTCGCAGAGCTAAGCTCTACTACCTGCGTGACAGAGTGGGCAAGGCTGCCAAGGTTAAGGAGCAGCTCAAGTAATAACAGGCACTTTCCGGCGGATTTGTTCCGTCGGGGCTTTATTGCCTTATCAAAGGGGACGTTTAAGTCCCTTTTTTGCTACTAATTTATGAATTGAGGAACAGGGAAATGGATGAACAGATTACAGAAATGACAGACGCTGTACAGCAGGAAGAAGAGAAAAAAGGATCTTCTCTTTCGGATTTTATGGAGATTGTCGAATCGGTTATTATCTCCGTATTTGTTGTTCTCCTTGTATTTACATTTATATGCCGTCCGGTAACTGTTGACGGTACTTCTATGGTTCCGACTCTGGATAACGGCGACAAGCTTATTATGGCTATGTGCGGGTATTCTCCGAAGCAGGGGGATATTGTTATCGTGGAGAACGATGCTTCATATGTATATGGTGAAAACGGCGAGATATTAAAGGGAGATCCGATCCCGAAGACCAGGCAGGAGATGGAAACTGAAAAAACAAAGCGTCTTATCAAGCGTGTAATAGCAACAGGCGGACAGACCATAGATATAGACTTTGATGCTCACACCGTAACAGTTGACGGGGAGCTGCTTTACGAAAGCTATATTAACGATCCGACAAGCCGTGATCTGGGAGCGTTCAGTTATCCTGTCACAGTTCCGGAAGGCTATATTTTTGTAATGGGCGACAACAGAAATAATTCAACGGACAGCCGTTCTCCTTCTGTCGGATTTGTAAAAGAAAGCGATGTTCTGGGAAAAGCAGTCCTGCGTTTTTATCCGTTTGAAAAATTCGAGTCGCTGAGCTGATATTTACAGAGGTGTGGAAATGAGCAACGAAAGAAAATCAGGGGAGAGCCGTGAGGAAGCCCTTGAAAGGATACTTGCCGAGACAGCAGGCGGAAAATACAGAAGAACTGCTCCCCAAAGGCAAAGAGATGTCCGTGAAAGGGTGTCACAGCCTGAGGAAAAACCGTCTGAAACTATGACCGAAGCTGAAAAGGCGGCAGCTGCAAAGGCAAGGGCAGCAGAGAAAATTGCCGAGATAAAGCGTAGAAAGCAGCTTGAGGAACAGCAGAATGCGGCAGTATACAGGAAAAAATATGCAGAAACAGCTGAAGCGGATGCCGGTCAGCCGTCTCCGGAAAAAGAAGCAAAGCCGGCTGTGAGAAAGACGGAAACTGAAAAAGGTGAGGTTCATCCGCAGGAAAAGCCGGCAGTACAGGACGCTGAGGACAGATCTGAAGCTGAGATAAATGAAAATAACAGCGCAGAGCCCGGAAAAAAGCATGGAAAGCTTTACGATGTTCTTGATATTGCCGAATGTGTAATTGCGGCGGCATTCGTTGTATTTCTTGTGTTTACTTTTCTGATACATATCGCCTCTGTTCAGGGTACTTCAATGGTTCCCACACTTGAGGAGGGCGACAGGATCCTTGTTTCGGCGTTTGGATATACCCCTGAAAACGGCGATGTTATCGTTATAGATAATGAAACAGCAGGTCTGCTTTCCGAGGACGGCAGGATCACCGAAAAGGACGGTCTCGGAAAGAGCATTATCAAGAGAGTTATTGCAAAGGGCGGACAGACTGTCAACATTAACTTTGAAACGGGTGAGGTTTTTGTTGACGGAAAGGAAATAGACGAACCGTATATAAGAGAGGTTACCCACAGGGACGCTTATGCTTTTGATTATCCTCTTGAAATACCGGAGGGTTATCTGTTCGTTATGGGTGATAACCGCAATGTTTCAAAAGACAGCCGCCATCCCGATGTGGGACTGATCCCTGAGGATGAGGTGATCGGAAAAGCACTTGCAAGAGTTTACCCGTTCGGAAGCTTTGGCGGAATCAGTTGATAAAGGAGGATGAGCCGTGGCTGAAATGTCATCGATACAGTGGTTTCCGGGACATATGACCAAGACCCGGAGAATGATACAGTCCAGTCTTTCTCTTGTTGACGGTGTTGTTGAGATCCTTGACGCAAGAATACCCATGTCCAGCCGCAACCCTGAAATGGACAGGCTTGTAAAAAACAAGCCGAGAATGCTTATTCTCAATAAGGCTGATATGGCTGACGACAGTGCAACGTCAGTGTGGATGAACCATTACAGATCAAAAGGCTTTACTGTTATTAAGGCGGACTGCAAAAGCGGCGCGGGGGTAAAGAATTTTCTTCCGGCTGTAAGAAACCAGCTGCTGGCGGAGCTTATTGCAAGACGTGAAGCAAAGGGCATAGGGGGAACTCCACTGAGACTTATGATCGTTGGCATTCCTAACGTGGGAAAGTCTTCGTTTATAAACCGCATGGCAAAGTCAAAAAAGGCAAAGGTCGAGGACAGGCCCGGTGTTACCCGTACAAAGCAGTGGGTAAAGCTGGGGGAAAATGTGGAAATGCTTGATATGCCGGGGGTACTGTGGCCTAAGTTCGAGGATCAGAATGTCGCAAGAAAGCTTGCGTTTACAGGAGCTGTAAAGGACGACATACTCGATTTTGAAGCGCTTGCAGCTTTGCTCCTTGAATATCTTTATGAAAGATACCCTGATGCGCTGAAAAGCCGCTATAAAATTGAAAACGGCGGTGAGGGATTCGATCTTCTCACGGAAACGGGCAGAAAGAGAGGCATGCTGATGCAGGGCGGCCAGGTCAATACCGAACGTGCTGCTATCACCGTTCTGGACGAGTTCAGAAGCGGAAAGCTGGGCAGACTTACTCTTGAGCTTCCCGGGGAGGAAGAAGAATGAACGCTTTGTGGGAGTATGACGAGGCTGTGAGAAACAGCGCAGGTGTTTTCTGCGGAGTCGATGAAGCTGGCAGGGGACCTCTTGCAGGCGATGTTTATGCGGCGGCGGTTATCCTTGATCCCGGAAATCCCATAGAGGGACTTAACGACAGCAAGAAGCTCAGCGAAAAAAAGCGGGAGCTTCTGTATGACGAGATCGTGGAAAAAGCAGCTGATTTCTGCATTGCAAAGGCAACCGTTGCGGAGATCGAGGAAATAAACATTCTCAGCGCAGCGATGCTTGCGATGAAAAGAGCTGTTGAGGGACTTGAAACGAAACCTTCGCTTGTCCTTGCTGACGGAAACAAAACCCCTGAGCTTTCGTGCGAAACTAAAGCAGTAGTGAAGGGTGACGGACTTTCGGCGTCAATTGCCGCGGCGTCAATACTTGCAAAGGTCACAAGGGACAGATATATGACTGCTCAGGCAGAAAAGTATCCCGGATACGGCTTTGAAAAGCACAAGGGCTACGGCACAAAGCTTCACAGGGAAAAAATACTTGAACTGGGTCCCTGTCCGATTCACAGGCCTTCGTTTTTAAAGAAAATATATGAGAAAAAATAATTTCGGCAGGGAGGGCGAGCTTGCGGCGTGCGCCTTTGCAGAGAGCAGGGGACTTAAAATCCTCAGGAGGAATTTTAAGATTTCCGGCGGAGAAGCCGATATAATCGCCGCAGATGAGCAGTATATCTGCTTTATAGAGGTCAAATTCCGCGGTTATAATACAATTGATCTTATGGGGAGCGTTGACAGAAAAAAACAGCTTCGCGTAATTAAGGCGGCGGAAAGATATATTTTGGAAACAGGATGCAGGCTTCAGCCGAGATTTGATGTAATAATAGCGGGCGAGGGGCTCAGTCTTGAATATATTGAAAATGCCTATGGCGGACCGGGCATTTGAAATAAGGAAAAAAGGGTGGTAAATATGTTTTATAAGAGTACGAGAGACAGCAGTATAAAGGTTGAAAGCTCTGTTGCTATAACACAGGGTATTTCTGCGGACGGAGGACTTTTTGTTCCTGAATCCATTCCTGAAATAACGCTTGACGAGGTGAAGTACCTTTCGGGGCTTAACTATTCATGCAGGGCTGCTTATATCTTCAAGAAGTTCCTCACGGATTTTACGGACGCTGAGATCCAGTACTGTACAGACAGCGCTTACAGCACTAAAAATTTTGAAACAGAGAGCATAGCTGAGATTTCACAGCTTTTTGACGGTACCTATATGCTTGAACTGTGGCACGGACCCACATGCGCATTCAAGGATATGGCGCTCCAGATCCTGCCGTACTTCCTTACGACAGCTTCAAAGAAACTTAATATCAACAAAAAGATCATTATACTCGTTGCAACCTCGGGCGATACGGGAAAAGCTGCTCTTGAAGGCTTCAAGGACGTTGAGGGAACCCAGATCCTCGTTTTCTATCCGGAAGACGGTGTAAGCCCTATGCAGAAGAGACAGATGACAACTCAGACAGGCGGAAATGTAGGAGTATGTGCTGTAAAGGGCAATTTTGACGACTGTCAGAGCGGTGTTAAAACGATCTTTACAGACAAGGAAATAAAGGAAAAGATGGATGCTGCAGGACTTATGTTCTCAAGTGCCAACTCAATCAACTGGGGCAGACTCGTTCCTCAGATCGTTTACTATATTTCTTCCTATGCGTCTCTGGCTGAAAGCGGAGAGATCAGCCTGGGCGACAAGATAAACGTTGTTGTTCCAACAGGAAACTTCGGAAATATCCTTGCAGCCTACTACGCAAAGAAGATGGGACTGCCTGTTAACAAGCTTATCTGTGCTTCAAACGTAAACAAGGTGCTTACAGATTTTATTGAAACAGGCGTTTATGACAGAAACAGGGACTTCTACGCAACATGCTCTCCTTCAATGGATATTCTCATTTCCAGCAATCTTGAAAGACTTCTCTATATGATCACAGGTCATGACGACGCTCAGATCAGAGAATGGTTCGGTTCTCTTGCACAGACAGGCAGATACGAAGTAAATGACGCTGTAAAGAAGGTCCTCAGCGAGGAATTCTACGGCGGTTACTGTGATGATGAGCAGACAAAGGCTACGATCCACGATATATATGCAAAGTATTCATATACATGTGACACGCATACGGCTGTTGCAGTAAAGGTTTATGAGGATTATAAGAAGGCAACGGGTGATACGACAAAGACGATTATTGCTTCCACAGCAAGCCCTTACAAGTTCAGTGCAAGCGTTCTTGAAGCTGTCGAAGGCAAAAAGTCAGACCTTGACGAGTATGCAATGGTTGACAGGCTCGCTGAGCTTTCCGATATTCCTGTTCCTGCTGCACTTGCAGAACTGAAGGGCAAGGAAAGAAGATTCAGGGATTCTATTGATAAATCCGAAATGAATACATACGTTCTCAGGGACTTCGGACTGCTTTAATGGGACTGTTTGCGATCGGTGATCTTCATCTGGCTTTCGGGGATAAGACCAAGTCCATGGACATATTCGGCGGTTGGGAAAATTATACTGAGCTTCTGGAGAAAAACTGGCGTGAGCTTGTTTCTGATGAAGATACGGTAGTTCTTGCAGGCGATATTTCATGGGCAATGAGCCTTGAAAAAGGGTATGAGGATTTCAGATGGATTCACAGCCTGCCCGGAAAAAAGATCATTTTAAAGGGCAATCACGATTACTGGTGGAATTCACGGCGGAAAATGGAGAATTCCTTTGAAAAGTGGGGCTTTGACTCCCTCAGTATTCTCCACAACAATCACTTCCGTTATGGAGAATACGCAATATGCGGTACACGGGGCTGGGTGAATATGCCCGGTGAGGCGGCTGACGCAAAGGTGCTTGCAAGGGAGGCCGGGAGACTTTCTGCTTCTCTTGAACCTGCGGCAGCAGAGGGACTTGAGCCGCTGGTGTTTCTGCACTATCCGCCCCTTTACGGGAACAGCTTCAATTACGACATTCTGGAGGTGCTTTACAAATACAATGTAAAGCGATGCTGGTACGGTCATCTGCATGGACCTTCGATCAGAAATGCTGTAAACGGAGAGCGTGACGGAGTGGATTTCAGGCTTATTTCTGGTGATTTTCTACAATTTAAACCGGAAAAAATTCTTTGAACTGCTCAAAATGTAGAAGAAAAAAATTTATGTGGAAAAAATTTTTTCGTTATGATATAATGTTTAAGGTATGCATTTATTAATAAAATGGAGGACTGAAAAATGAGTTTAAAATCATCAACCAAGGTTGACGTTAATACACAGGAACTGGTTTTTACCGTTGACGGAGCAGCTTTCAACGAGGCTGTTGAAAAGGCTTATCAGAGACAGAAGAAGAATATAAATGTTCCCGGTTTCAGAAAGGGAAAGGCAAGCAGAAAGCTTGTTGAAAAGTACTACGGAGAAGGCGTTTTCTTTGAAGAAGCTATCAATGCGCTTATCAATTCGGAAATGCCGGAAGCTATCAGAAATGAAGGACTTGATCTTGTTGATACTCCTAAGATCGAGGTTGTTTCTGCAGACGTTAAGGACGGCGTTGAGTACAAGGCAGTATGTATCATAAAGCCTGAGGTAACAGTTTCTGAATACAAGGGATTAAAGGCACCTAAAAAGGTCAAGGATATAACTGAAGATGATCTGAACGCTCAGATCGAACAGATCAGACAGAGAAACGCAAGGATCGTATCTGTTGACGACAGGGCAGCTCAGCTTCAGGATGAGGTAATCATCAATTTTGAAGGCTTTATGGACGGGGTTGCATTTGAAGGCGGCAAGGCTGACGAATTTCCTCTCAAGCTCGGCAGCGGACAGTTTATTCCGGGATTTGAGGATCAGATCGTAGGCCACTCTATCGGAGAGGAATTTGACGTTAACGTTACATTCCCTGAGGATTACCAGATGGAGGAATATGCAGGCAAGCCGGCAGTATTCAAGGTTAAGATCAACGGTATCAACATGACAGAGCTTCCTGAAATCGACGACGAGCTCATCAAGGACACAACAGAATTCGACACAATTGATGACTGGAAGGCTGACATGAAGGAAAAGCTCACAAAGCAGGCTGAAACAAGAGCAGTTTCCGAGTTTGAAAACTACCTCATGCAGACTATTATAAAAAATACAGACGGTGTGATCCCTAAGTGCATGTTTGATCACAGGATCGACAGTCTTGTTGCAAACTTTGAGAATTCTCTCAAACAGCAGGGCATGGGTCTTGATATCTATCTCCAGTACACAGGCATGGATATGGATTCATTCAGAGAGACATTTACAGAGAGAGCTGAAAATGAAGTTAAGCTCAGACTAGGTCTTGAAAAGATCGCTGACATGGAAAATCTTGAGATTTCAGAAGAAGAACTTGACAATCAGCTCAAGGAAATCGCTGATGCAAACAATATGTCAGTTGAAGACGTAAAAATGAGACTTCCTATGGATGACTTCAAGGCTGACCTGAGAGTCAACAAGGCAGTGGAATTCGTAAAGGACAATGCTGTTGTGGACAATACGATCGACGAAGAAAAGAAGGAAGAATCTGAAGAACAGTAAATAAACTGACTTAAAGCGCGCTGCCCTTAATGGGGCAGCCGCCTTTGTTGATATACAAAAAGAAAAAACAAGAGAAAAAGGAGAGATTATGATGAATATGAGTTTAGTACCTTATGTTGTTGAACAGACCAGCAGGGGAGAGCGTTCCTACGACATTTTTTCAAGACTTTTAAATGACAGGATCATTATGCTGTCAGAGGATGTCAACGATACGACTGCAAGTCTTGTTGTTGCTCAGCTCCTCTATCTTGAGAGCCAGGATCCTGAAAAAGATATAAGTCTTTATATTAATAGTCCGGGCGGGTCTGTTACGGCAGGAATGGCGATTTATGATACAATGCAGTATATAAAATGTGATGTCTCCACAATATGCATAGGTCTTGCTGCTTCTATGGGTGCGTTTTTGCTTTCATCGGGAGCTAAAGGCAAACGACTTGCGCTTCCCAACAGTGAAATCATGATTCATCAGCCTCTCATTTCAGGCGGACTTCAGGGTCAGGCAACCGATATAAAAATCAGAACCGACAATCTCCTTAAAACCAAGGAAAAGCTTAACAGGATCTTGAGTGATAATACAGGCAGATCCTATGAGGAAATATGCCGTGATACTGAACGTGATAATTTCATGACAGCTGACGAAGCTTGTGCTTACGGTCTGGTTGACAAGGTTATCGCAAAGAGATAAGCATATATAAGGAGGATCTATATGCCGGAAAAACCGATAAAATTCTGTAATTTCTGCGGGAAAAGCGAAGATAAGGTACAGAGCATTTTTACTGCCGGAACATCCAATATATGCGATGAATGTGTTGTTTACTGCTATGAGCTCCTGACAGGAACACTTTCAAAAGTAAAAAACGGTAAAAGAAACGAGGCAAAGCCTAAAGCAAACGGGGATTTTGAAATAAATCTTCTCACACCGGCTGAAATCAAAGCAGTTCTTGACGAATATGTTGTGGGACAGGATAAGGCAAAAATCACACTGGCAGTTTCAGTTTATAATCACTATAAAAGAATTATCAGCCAGGAAAACGGTGACGATGATATTGACATTCAGAAAAGTAATGTTCTGCTTCTCGGTCCTACCGGTGTCGGCAAGACATTTCTTGCTTCAACGCTTGCAAAAATACTCGATGTGCCGTTTGCGATCGCAGATGCAACAACCATAACCGAGGCAGGATATGTTGGCGATGACGTTGAAAATGTTCTCCTGAGACTTATTCAGGCTGCGGATTTTAATATTGAAGCTGCGGAACGCGGAATAATTTATATAGATGAAATTGATAAGATCTCAAGGAAGTCCGAAAACACTTCTCTTACACGTGATGTAAGCGGTGAAGGCGTTCAGCAGGCTCTTCTTAAAATTATAGAGGGAACAGTTTCAAATGTTCCTCCTCAGGGCGGCAGAAAGCATCCGAATCAGGAATTTATACAGATTAATACCAAAAATATCCTGTTTATCTGCGGCGGTGCATTTGATGGTCTTGAAAAGTCGATTCTCAAGAGAGTAAATTCGTCGGCAATGGGATTTGGTGCGGAAGTCACATCCAAAAAGGAAATGACAAAAAATATTTTCCATAAGGCAATACCTCAGGATCTTGTAAAATTCGGTATAGTTCCTGAGCTTGTGGGACGTCTTCCGATCATAACGGTTCTTGACGAGCTCGATGAGGAAGCTCTTGTGAAAATTCTGACCGAGCCGAAAAATGCGCTTTTAAAGCAGTACAAGAAGCTTTTTGAATATGACGATATAGAGCTTACCATTGAAGATGATGCACTGTCCGAGATAGCGAAAAAGGCAATATCTCAGAAAACGGGTGCAAGAGGTCTCAGAGCTATACTCGAAGGTATTCTTATGAAACCAATGTTTGAAGCACCATCTGAGCCCGATGTGAAGGGGATAGTTGTTACGGCCGGCTGTGTAAACGGGGAGGAGACTCCCAGGTTTACTTATAAAAAAGGTCGGAAAACAGCAAATGTTTCCGAATAAGCTTATAATTTGTATTTTCCGCACAGAAAAAAATGTGCGGAAAATATAAAAAAAGTATTGACATTGATAACAAACTATGATATAATAGTTGAGTAATAAGGATTTATATGACGCGGTGTGGAGCAGCTAGGTAGCTCGTCGGGCTCATAACCCGAAGGTCGTTGGTTCAAATCCAGCCGCCGCAACCAA
>JBJEQV010000092.1:0-9703 GCA_051881915.1 Porcipelethomonas sp.
CGAAACGAAGTGCACATCAGGCAATCAGCAAAGCGTTGGAATACTACAACGAGGGCTATACACAAGTAGTGGATTTAGACCTTGCAAAGTATTTTGACACAGTAAACCACGACATACTGATAGATATGCTGAAAGAGCAGATAAAGGACGAAAGAGTAATAAGTCTAATCCGCAAATATCTGAAGAGCGGAGTAATGATAAATGGTCTGGTAAGTCCGACAACAGAAGGAACACCGCAAGGCGGAAACCTTTCACCACTGCTCAGCAACATATATCTGACAGCGTTTGATAAACTGCTTGAAAGCAGAGGACATAAATTCGTCAGATATGCAGATGACTGTAATATCTATGTCAAAAGCCGAAGAGCCGCTGAAAGAGTAATGGCAAACTGCGTGAAATTTCTTGAGGGAAAACTGAAACTAAAAGTAAATCAGCAGAAAAGTCAGGTGGGAAGTCCGCTGAAACTGAAATTTCTCGGTTTTTCGCTTTACAAAACAGGAAAGAAAGCAGGAATACGTCCACACGGTAAAAGTATCAAAAGGTTCAAGGATAAAATCCGGGAACTGACAAGCCGAAAACAAGCAAGGTCAGTCACAAACATTCTGCAAAGAATAAAGAGATACACAACAGGCTGGCTTGGATATTATTCCATTGCGGATATGGAAAGCAAAATCAGGAGCCTTAACGAATGGATAAGGCGAAGAATAAGACAAATATATTGGAAACAATGGAAGAAAATAAAGACCAAACATGACAATCTTGTCAGACTTGGAATAAACAAATCAAAGGCTTGGGAGTGGGCGAACAGCAGGAAAGGCTATTGGCGAATTGCTGACAGTTACATTCTGCATAGGTCATTAACAAACGAATACCTTGCATCAGTCGGGTATGATGACATACTCAACCGATACAAGGTACTGCACTCAAATTATTGAACCGCCGTGTACCGAACGGTACGCACGGTGGTGTGAGAGGTCGGCTACTCAATTAATGGGTAGCCTCCTACTCGATTTATAATCATTAATATGGTTTATCGCCTGTTTCGCAACCGTTAACCAATCCCTGATTTCTACAAAGTTTAAATAACAGAGGATAATCTAATATCTTGAAAGAACACATATGCAGGACTGCCATCATCATTCCTGGTGCTTTCTTGAAAGTAGTAGTATTATGACGAATTATTTTTCTTAGTCAGTAGTAAAAGCAATATCCTGTTTCTGTTTCTTTGATGCTTTTTTGGATTCTTCAGCAGTGGCACTGACATATCCCTTTATAGATGCAGAAATAAATCTCTCAAAATCATAGTAATTTGTCGGCGACCAGTAGCCGACTTTCGCTGCCTTTTTTAAATGAATATCTTGTTGTCCTGTATGGCATCAGGCATATCTTTCGGAATAGTATTTTCATCACAATCCCGTATATCAAAGACTTCAAGTGTATATCCTATTACTTTCAATGCAGGATAAAGTGTTGAAGTGTACTTCCGACCTGTATCAATTTCCTTGTCGAGTTGATATATTTTCATACTCATATTATCAAAATCATTGTCTGAAAGCTTTTTGCGTACTTTCAGTCTACAATGGAATCCTTCGTCAGAAATGTTTAATTAAGGAATTCTATAAGCAGAAAATCAATAAGCACTTTTTATGCCGACTGCTTTTCTGTAAGAAATTTTCATATAAACTCTTGACAAATCTGTTTAACAGTTGTACAATATAAGTACGTCATTGTACAATTGTTAAACGGAGGATGTTATGAATAACGAATTTAAAAGATTACCCGATGCCGAACTTGATATTATGAATTACATATGGGAGCAGAACAAAGCAGTAAGTTCTGCAGACATACTTGAGGGGCTTAAAAACCGCAGAAAATGGACTTTGGCAACTGTTTTAAATCTCCTTGCAAGACTGTCGGACAAAGGCTTTGTAGAATCAGAAAAACAAGGGAAATTTAAAATGTATTCACACATTGTAAATCGTGACGAATATCTGTCGCAGGAAAGTAAGACAATTCTCGACCATGTTTATAATGGCTCTGTTTCTCGTATGATTTCAGCCCTTTGTGACAGTACCGACCTTACACAAGACGATATTTTGTCACTCAAAGCCTTTATTGATGAAAAGACAAAGGAGTAGTTATGATTAGTGTTTTATTATCCATAGTTTTTTCTGTATCTATGCTGACGCTTGTTTTCTCGCTTTTAAAGGACAAGATTGTGAAAAAATATGGTTTTAATCTGATTTATATTCTATCATTTATTCTTGCTGTACGACTTGTTGTACCATATACATTTCAATTACCGAATATACATGGAATAAGGCTTACAATTCCAGAAGAAGTGATTTGGATTTATGTATCAGGAGTTATTATAAGCCTTTTATATCATACTATAGGTTATTTTCATTTTTCAAGGAATCTGAAAAGATATAGCTCCGAAATTAATGATAAGGAATTATTGAGTGTTTACAAAATAATCAAAGATGATATGTTTATTGAAAAGGATATTCCATTATATCTTTCGAATAAGTCTGATTCGCCGATGCTCAAAGGTGTAATAAAACCTGCGATATTTATTACAAAGCAAGAATACTCTTTAGAGGAATACAAGATGATTTTCCGTCACGAGCTTACTCATTATCAGAACAAGGACAACTTAAAAAAGCTTTTCTTTATGTTTATTTCTGTACTTCAATGGTTTAATCCTTTTGTATATGTTCTTGCTGCAAATTTAAGTGAAAGTCTTGAATGTCTATGCGACCAGAAAATAGTTAAAAACAAGGATAACGACTATAAACGTGAATACTCCCTTACTCTTTTAAAAACTATATCAACACATCATAGCTCATTAGTATCAAATCTTTCTAAAAAGAAAAAGATGAAAATTCGTATAAATAATATTTTTGATAACACTAAAAAGAAATCTTCTGTACTTCCTGCCATTGCTGTGACATTAAGTGCTGTTATTTTGTCAAGCTTTTTATGCTCCTGCACAGTTGATGTCCCGGACGATGTAATTGAAGAAATGAACAGAATTGAAAGTGGTATTGATAACGAACACTCAGCAGAGTCTTCAAATTCGGACGAACCTCTTGAAATTACAGCAAAGCCTGTTTCTGAGGTTACTGCAGGTGCTAAGGCAGAGCTTGACGCTATTGCTTCAACTGACGGAATTTTCAAGTTTGACAACACTTTTGTTTATATTCCTGAAAAGGATGAGCTTAAAATTTATAGGGAAGAGAAGAAATATGGTCTTGACACGCCGCAGGATATTTATGACCAGCTGCAATATCTTGAAAAGGAATGGCTTGGGTGCGACGTTCCTGATGAAGAATATACCGCTGCTATTATGGGTGACGAAGAAAGAACAGACTTAACCATAGATGAATTTTTAGAAGGAGATAATATAGCGGCGATTTATAATTCTGCAGAAGAAAGATCTTGCGGAAGTATTGAACATTTTTATAGTTCGCTAAGATTATGGTCTACGCCTCTTATGAATGAAATTATGGAAGAAAATCCGGATTTGCGTATCAGCAGTCCCAAAGAAACTATAAATTGTCAGAATATCAGTAAAGAAGCCCTGTCACGAAAATTTGTTTTTTCGGACGGTGAAATTACATTATCCGAGGTGATTACAAATGCTGAGGATTATATGAACAGCTTCAAATATACTGTTGATGAAAAAATCACATACAAGGTGGAAACTGTTGATGTATATGAATTGAAGGACGGCTCTGAAATGCTTCATATTAATCTCAGAGTTATGTGCGAAAATTCTCCTTTTGTTTACGTTAATTTCGATGTAAACAGCGGCTCGCCGTTTTCAGTTACGGAAATTGATGGAATAGATAATATGGAAATGGATATGGCACACTGCGGCGGATATGACTATATTATAACATATTTATCCAACACAAAATTTACCGAAAAGGAAAGCGTAAAGAAAATTATTTCGTTAAGTGACGCTTTTGCTATTGTTAAGGATACTTTTTCAAATGAAGTTGTTTATGATGTAATGGAAGTTTCTCTCGGAAATATCCGTGTTTCTTATGATACAGGTGATTTTTACAATAAATCATGGGAAACAATTCCTGTGTGGAACATTGTTCTTAAAAACACGTCAGGAACATACATTGCAACAATAAATGCTGTGACAGGTGAAATATATGTAAATCAGGATTACAGACAATGAGGTGGTATATGAAATTTTTCCGATGTTTTATAACAGATATGAAAAAAATTCTTTTAAGTCCGTATTTTATTGCAGGAATTGCAGCTTTTGTATTTATGTGTTTTACTTCATCTGTATATTTTGACATTTCAACAAATAAGGAGTACAGTGTTTTTGAAACCTTTCTGAAATTCCGCGGCTTAGATGATTATATTGTTTCTGCTGAATATATCAGCTTGAGTGGATATGGTGGCTGGATTGGTACATTTCTTTCGATTCTTGTTGCTTTTCCTTTTATTAATGTTAACTGCGATGAAAATAAAAATGGTGCAAAAAGATATATTATTTCAAGAGTGGGGATATTTAATTTTTCTATCAGCAAGATATTGTCGGCTATTATAACCTCTGCACTTATCTGCCTTGTGGGATACTTACTTTTCACAGCCTTTGTTTATCTTATGTTTCCTTCGCTTTCTTCAATGAGTGAAGCTGCACAGGAAAGTGCATATTTTACTGAATCTTATATACAAAAGCTTGCAGGGATAATTTTGCAGGGAGTGACGGCTGGTCTTGTTCCTCTCTTTCTTTCAACATTTATACATAACAAATATTTTTGTCTTTGTATTCCGTTTTTTATAAGTTATCTCAGAGATACTTTATCAAATAAAATTTTGTTTGAAACAGGAAATTATAACATAGCCTCTCTTATTGCTCCAGACTCGGTAAACCTTGTAACTTATGAAAACGAGATGAGAACGGCTGCAATTATTATGTATAGTACTATGCTTCTGATAGTTTCAGTCGTTTTCTATATCTCTCAGAAAGGACGGACAGACAATGGGACGTAACTTGAAAAAGATCTGGTCGGTAGCGTTTACAGAGTGGCTTAAATGGATATGCAATCCGAGAATGATAATAGTGCCGATGCTTATTTTATATATCTATACATTTGCGGTAGAGCCGCTTATGGCTCGTTCAATAAAAATGGATTCACCCTTAAATCTTCTCGAACCGCTTATCGCAATCGGAAATTCGGGACAGCTTGCACTGATTATGCCGATTGTGTTTATGAATCTTATGGGAGATTTTCCGAAAATTGATGGAAATACAATGTTTATGATTGCAAGAACAGGCAGAAAAAACTGGTTTTATGGGCAGCTTTTATTTGCGGTAATGAGTATCGTAACATATCTTGGTACAATTTATATTGTAACAACAGCATTTATTATGAATAAGACATTTTTTGCAAATGGCTGGAGTATGGTTGTAAAGAAATTCGATGTACTGTTCCCTGAGGAAGCATTTGGATTTGCTTCAGAGCTTGTTCCGGGTAATCTGTATAATCATATGACACCTTTTTCTGCGGCAATTCAAACATATGCACTTATGTTTATGTATTTGCTTGTAATAGTGCTTATGATGCTTTTGTTCAATCTTAAAAATAGAAAAGTGATCGGTTTTGCTGTTGCTGTAGGAATAATTTTTGCAGGCACTCTGCTTTGTTCTGTAAAATCGGATGCTATGTGGGTGTTTCCAATGGCAAATGCAATAACATGGCTGCATTTCACAGATATTTATAAGGATGAGATTTTCCCTGTTTATTATTCATATATCTATTTTGGAGTAATTACAGTTATACTCCTGATACTAAATGTTTTTGCAGTCAGAAAAGCAAATATAACTGAAGGAATGGAGTGATGATATGGAAAATGTAATCGTGCTTGAAAATATATGCCTTACCATCAAAAAACATGAGATACTGAAAAATATAACTCATAGATTTGAAAAAGGAAAAATACACGGACTTATCGGGCGAAACGGCAGCGGCAAAACCATGCTTATGAAATGTATCTGCGGATTTATAAACGTAACTGAGGGTGAAATTAAAGTAAGGGACAAAAAAGTTGGAAAGGACTGCGATTTTCCTGAAAATATCGGAATTATCATTGAAACACCTGCTTTTATCCCTTATTACTCTGGTGCTAAAAATTTAAAGCTGCTTGCAGGCTTAAACGGAAAAATCACAAAGGAAGATGTGCTGAAAACTATTCAGAGAGTGGGTCTTGACCCGAAGCTAAAGCTTTCAGTAAGAAAGTATTCTCTCGGTATGCGTCAGCGTTTAGGTCTTGCACAGGCAATAATGGAAAATCCCGACATACTTATCCTTGATGAACCTATGAATGGACTTGATAAGGATGGTGTTTCAGACATGAGAAAATATCTTCTTGAGCTTAAGGAACAAGGAAAGACTATAATTATTGCTTCGCACTCTACTGAGGATATAGAAACTCTTTGTGATAGTGTTTGTGAAATGGATAAAGGAGTTTTAAGTGTAATTAAATAAGATATAACAGCATTGCAAGAGATAGCAATGCTGTTATTTTCTCCGAACAACCACCGATTATAGTATATATCTAAAATTATTCCAATGACAAGAATATAATGAACGTTGTGCTTTCTTGATATTGTCATTATTTTAGCTTTTCTGCAATTAAGCGGTTATTGGAGGTTTTATGGTCGAATCAATATTACACATTTCAAAAATCATAACCAAAAGATGAGAATAAGAATGAAGACAATTTTTCAATGAAGCAAGGATACAATAATAATCTTAATTACTCAGCTTGCCATGATTGCACTCTTCTTCCTGAAACATCTTATGAAAGGTTTAATTGCTTTCTTGACAGAGCTTAAATAATAGGATTACCTGATAATCCAGACTTAGGATTCTTTAATTGATATTATTCTCAGAATAATGACAGAGGGCATTACCAATTGGCAATGCCCTCTGTCATTGTTATTCGTCCTCGTCTGAACACTCCTCCAGCCCATGCAAGAGCTGAATGTAAACGCATTCTGCTCGGTCACGCTCTTCGCCCTCGGCGGACATCATCATTTCAAGTAAATATGCCTTTGCTTCTTCGTAGTCCTCCCATACCTCACGCTTGCCATTACAGACCGTTGTAACTTTGTGACTTCGGGGCATTGCCAATTCGGGATATTTTAACATATCGCACCTCCAGGAATTATTGTAGCTATATTATAGTCTATTCAGATTTCAGAGTCCAGCTCTATAGAGAGATTGTAATAATTCTTGTGCAGTGCGCAGCAATTTCAAAAGCACATTCGGTGCAGGGCGCACATATTAGCTTTTCGTGCTGTCGGGAAAACTTCTGACAGCACTTTTATTTTATGCTCAATGCCTCAACTGCAACACCTTAGTTTGCAGAAAGTTCAGCGGCTGCCAAAGCTTGTTTACGCTCTCCTTGATCTCGGCAATATCATTATTGTAAATATTTCCTGTGCTGTTAACACGAACGGCGATCTGATTGATGTTATTGGCTATATTGCCTGCCAGTTTGTAGATTTGATAAAGCTTATTTTCGTCCATTTGAACGATGTAACCCTCAAAGATCATCGCACGGACAAATCCGCTGAGGATGTCCATACCGCTGTTCTGAAACTTCTTCTTGATGGCGTCCATTTCTTCGGGACTGACACGGACTTTCAGGTACAGAGTACGCTTGTTTTCATCTTTCATATTTCTCTTTTTTTCCTTTCTCTGTTTTTTCGATTCGGGGTCTGAGGGGTGTCCCTCTCACAAGCTTTGTAATGTGTGGGTTTTTTGAGTTTTGTACCCACACGTTACCGTGCTTATTAGGTAATTCTAATGGAGACATTAGCCCAAACAGCTACTTTTTGATATACAATCATTTGAAAAACAGTATCGTAATTGAATAATAGGAGGTAGATCATATGTTAGCTATTCCCGAATTTGCAATGCCAAAAAGTCAGAAGGTCATCACCATGTATAACGGCAGGCGTGAAGTATGGACAGACTACGAAGAAGCAAAGTCTTATTTTTTA
Organism: Porcipelethomonas sp.; assembly: GCA_051881915.1. Classification (GTDB taxonomy): domain Bacteria; phylum Bacillota; class Clostridia; order Oscillospirales; family Ruminococcaceae; genus Porcipelethomonas. The sequence goes on from JBJEQV010000092.1 coordinate 8,042, forward strand.
GAAATGATGATGTCCACCGAGGGCGAGCAACGTGACAGAGCAGAGTGTGTTTACATTCAGCTCCTGTATGGGCTTGACGAATGCTCAGATGAATAATCATACAATACCATAATATTTACCAACATCAAAGAATGAATGAATAGCCGTGTTCTCACTTTTAATGAGGGACACGGCTTCTCTTTTGAAAAATCAATGTACTTTTGAAAATATATAAAAATATGCCGTTTTCCCATTGCAAAATATAGCAGAATGTGGTATAATATATAGAATAATACCCTGATAATTCGTCAGGGCTTGGAGGTTATTACATGGCAAAAGCTGCTAAACCGAAAAAAGTTGTTTCGATGGAAGAAGCATTATGGAAATCAGCTGATAAACTTCGTGGCTCTGTTGAACCAGCCGAATACAAGCACGTTGTACTGAGCTTATTCTTCCTGAAATTCGCAAGTGATAAATTTGAAGCCCAACGAAAGATGATTGCTGAGAAATACGGGGATAAGTTCGTTGATAATATTGCTTTCTACACGAAAGATAATGTTTTCTATCTTCCTGCCGAGAGCCGATGGAGCTACATCATGGAAAATGCGAAGCAGGACGATATTGCCCTTAAAATAGATACAGCACTTTTTACGATAGAAAAAACAAACCCTGCACTGAAAGGTGCATTGCCTGACAACTATTATTCCCGTCTGCACATTGATACAAGCAAGCTTGCCTCTTTGCTTGACGAGATCGACAAGATCAATACCGATGATTCCGAAAATGATATTATCGGACGTGTTTACGAATACTTTCTCGGTAAGTTTGCTCTTGCAGAAGGTAAGGGTAAGGGAGAATTCTATACTCCAAAGTGTATTGTAAACCTTATTGCAGAGTTAATTGAGCCTTATGACGGCATACTGTATGACCCTTGTTGCGGTTCGGGGGGGATGTTCGTACAGTCAATTAAATTCGTTGAAGCTCACTGCGGCAATAAAAAGAAAGTATCAATCTATGGGCAGGAATACACCAATACCACATTCAAGCTGGCAAAGATGAACCTTGCTATCCGTGGCATATCTGCTAACCTGGGTGAAATGGCTGCGAATACATTTACCAACGATCAGCACAAAGACCTGAAAGCTGATTATATCATGGCGAATCCGCCTTTTAATCAGAAAGAATGGCGTGCAGAGAACGAATTGATTGACGATCCTCGATGGAATGGATATGAAGTACCGCCTACGAGTAACGCAAACTACGGGTGGATTCTAAACATCGTATCGAAGTTGTCGCAGAACGGTGTCGCAGGCTTCCTTCTTGCTAACGGAGCATTGTCCGATGACGGCACAGAGCTAAAAATCAGAAAGCAGCTCATAGAGAATAATCTTGTGGAAGCTATCATTATTCTCCCGAGAAGCCTTTTCTATACAACTGACATCAGTGTTACCCTGTGGGTGTTGAATAAAAACAAGAAAGCTCGTGACGTTGAGAAAAACGGTGAGACTATTAAATATCGTGACCGTGAGCGAGAGATACTGTTCATGGATTTAAGGCAGATGGGCAGTCCGTATGAGAAGAAGTATGTTGAGCTGACCGAGAAGGACAGGGCAAAAGTCACAGCGACCTATCACGCTTGGCAGCAGGAAGGCTATGAAGAAACTTATCAGGATATTCCTGAGT